>CAUZBD010000172.1:0-5842 GCA_963577795.1 Planctomycetota bacterium
ATGCAGGAGGACAAATCAATCTTGCTGCCTCGAGCGTTCTTGAAACCGTTGTGCAGTCGCCCATCGAAGTCGCCTATGCAAAGAAACGTCTCCAGGTTGTCGACTCGGTTGAGGGATATCTGGAACTCGCCCAGTGGTGCCAGAAAAATCGGCTTAAGCAAGAACAAAAATTTCACTTGCAGCAAGTCCTGCAAATCGATCCGGATCAACCCACAGCAAGAAGCTTACTAGGGTTTAGCCTAGTCGATGGAAAGTGGATGACCAAGGACGAAAAAATGCGGGCTCGCGGTTACGTCCGTGAGGGGAGTCGTTGGGTTTTGCCTCAAGAAAAGAAACTTCGCGAAAAGCAAAAAAATCTCAAGCAGGTGGAGCGTGCATGGTATGAAAAAATCAAGCGGTACAGCAAATGGTTGACCGGTAACAAGCGCGTGAGCGGTCGGGAGCATTTGCTGGACATTACGGATCCCCATGCGACCCCGGCACTCATTTATTTCTTTGCGAAAGCAAAGCGTCAGGCAAACGTGGAAATTCTTGCGCGTGCTCTGATAAACGTGGGAACCTCGGCAGCATTCGAGGCGATCGTCGAGCGTACGATGGTCGAATCCAACGACGATATCTCTTATTTTTGTCTGGAACTTCTCGAGCAGCATAAACCACCAAGGGCAATACCGGTTTACGTCGATGCACTGCGCAGTAAGGATAATGTAAAAGTAAATCGGGCGGGACGAGGTTTGAGTTTTATAGGAGATCCCTCTGTGGTTCGGGCGTTGATCAACTCGCTTGTAACGCAACATAAATCGAAGATTGGCAATCAGAATCCAGGTGCCGTATCTACATCTTTTGGTGGGGCGACCGGGAGCAAAGGCACTGGGTTTGTCAGTGGCGGTGGGCCAAAGATCGTTGTCCAAAATATGCGGAACAAAGAAGTTCTCGGTGCGCTGCGTTCAATAACGGGAAAAGATTTTGACTATGATTTGGGAGCATGGAATGCCTGGTATGAAAGTCAAAAACCACCTGCACCCAGAATTAATTCCCGTCGCGATGAAGAATAAATTCGGTCTTGTTTTCACAATAGACGGAATGGTTTGAGACGCTGTTGTGTTGGTTCGATTGACCAACCAATTGACCAACCAATTGACCAACCGATTGACCAACCTATGCAGTGCGCTTGAGAGTACCGGTTGTGAGAATGCTGGAAGCGACTCGGTCTTCCAGGTTGGGCCGGAAGATCGTCAGCAGTAAAAGTGGCAGATACCATGCCATGTAGAGGCCTCCTCCATGGGCATTCCAGAACTGGCAGCCCAGCATCATCGCTGCCGAACAACTCATCAGAGTGCCGAGATTCTTCTGCGGAGGCCAGATGGCAAAACTGCCGCCTAGCGCAACGAAAGTGGCAATCACCGGTAGTCGATAGACGGCATCGATATGTTGCCAGAAACCGGCTAGATTGGTCAGCTTGGGAGGAGCGATTCCGAGCATTTGTTGGACATCTGCCAGAAAAGCATCGTTGGAGGAATAGATGGCCAAGATTCCAATCGAAAGCAACAATGCGAGGGTGGTACCGCCACAAAACCGCAACACGCCTCGCTTCCAGTAAAAACTGATCCAAAGCGGCAGCAAAAAGAGCGGATAGTAAATCACGCCAATTGCAAGTCCCAGAAAAAACCCTGCGATAATCGGGCGCCGATAAGTGACGACCGCCCATACCAAAAGCGCGGCGGGCAGAACGTGGGCAACGCGACCGGTCATTTCAGCGGTGTAGGGGAGCAAAAGGTAGAGGACGGCCGCTGCGATACCTGTTTTTATATTGTCAAAATGATGATAGCCGATGAGTACCATGCCGATAATCACAGCAAGATGCGACAAAATCGCAATCAATTTTGCAGCCGCAATCCGCCGAGGGTCGTACAGCGCGCGGTCCGCATCGCTCGATTGCCCATCGCCACCTGGGAAATATGTCTGGGTAATTATTTCTGGCAATATTGCCAAAATGGGGTTCCGAGGTCCGTAACGTTGGAGACCCGACGGCGGAGTGGCATCTGTGGTGGCTGCGGATGGCTGAGAATCTATTTCTGGCGGAGTTTCTTCAACCGCGCCGGCAATCCCCGCCATTTCTGTCGGCAATGGATCTAATTCTTTTGGATCGCTATTCGCGATATTGGCCATCAGAAAGATCAGCAGGGCAACACCGAGAAAAGTCATGCCTCCCACCGAAAGATTCGGTTCCAAAAGAGGCCGTCGGACCATAAGCGAATCCATCAGCATTCGAATCAGAAACAATCCCCCGATCGCAAAAAGCCAAATGTATCCAAATTGACTGATAGTTATCTGTGCGTCGGAAGGAATAGGAGATGCATTGCCGTAGGCAACAAGAACCAGTCCGGGTGCAAAGAGCAGGAGTCCCGCTAGATCGAGATTGCGCACACTCCAAATCCGACTGAACTTGAAGTAGACGCAGATCGTCAGCAGCGACGAGAGATACACCCAGTTCATCGGGTGAATATTTTTATAATAAAATAAAATTTCCTGCATATCTGTCCAGCGGCTAGTGTCTACGAGAGTATGATCGCGGTGGGTCTCAGCCGATACCCCTTAAGTAAGTTGCCGCGGGCGAAAAAAACGTCACGCAAAAAAGGAACGCTTGACGCAGGGCAGGTGAAAAGAGAGGGATTATAACAGTTTTTCAACCCACCGGGGCCCGGATGCTTGGCCGCCTTCGCCTATTCGAACCCCTTTTCTTCGCTCTGCAGCCTTTGCCGTGCCTGCTGTGCCCACGGACTTTCGGGTGCGAGACGGAGAAACCGCCACCAGTGTTCTTCCGCTTCGGCCGGATGGTTTTGTTCATCCAGAGAACGGGCAAGGTGCAGATGAACATCCGCGTAATCAGGGTGAAAGGCGAGAGCTCCATCCCAGGCCGCCATCGCAAGTTCCGTATCCCCAAGTTCGTAAAGCACGCAGCCGAGGTTGGCTCGGGCTTCAACAAAATCTTCGTCTAATTCTATCGCGGCATAATACCTCTCTCGAGCTGCTTCGGGGGCATCCATGCGATAGAGCAACTCGGCAAGTCGGAAATGAACTTCGGGGTCCGGTCCGTAGGCGGCCAGCGTCGTGCGGTATACCAGACAAGCCTCGCGCAGCTGGTTTTCATCTTCCAGTGTGGCAGCTGCCCGGAGCATTTCGGCAGGAGTCATTTCCGCTGCGGTCTGCTCGACAGCTGCGAGGCTGTTTTCGACGGGCAATGTGGGTTCTGCAATACGCTCATTGGCTTGGTCGGTCGGAGGCGCATCAAAATCGAATCGGAACTGCCCGATTGCGTCAAGCAGCCCTTCGCCCTCACGGAGTAAAATGTCTTTGCCCTCGACAATCACAGTAAGCTGTGCGATGCGACGTTTTACTCCCGGGCTGATTTTTTCTAGATCGGCAAGTTTACGTTCCAACTGCGTAGGTGTAATTCCTTCGGCAAGTAACGAAACGAGTGCCCGTGCATTGACGACCTCTTGGAAATCAAAATAAGCGAGACGACGAATTTCAGTACGCGGCTGAATCAGACCTCGACGATGCCATCGCCGCACGGTTGCCGTGGGAACCTGCAATAATTCAGCCAACATGGCAGGCGTGTAAAGATTGCGAATATCGGCATCATGTTCGCCAGCGACAAGGCCCAGACGCTGCCAAAGTTCTGTTTCGACGACGACTTCAATTTCCTCATCGCGAATCGCACGAACGACGGCTTCGTTTTCGATGACATCGGCTGGAAGGCGGTCTGACTTAGGAAGTTCGGCCTCTCCAAGGACGATCACATTCGCCGATGCGTCAATCTTCTCGCTGACTTTCCCTCCCTGCTGACGAATCATTTGCTGTGCTGCGCGTTTACTCAAGCCGGCAAACTTGCCGATCAGCAGATAACGATGACCGGCAACCGTTGGTGTATCGTGCACAATGGAGGAGTCTTGGGTTTCCATAGGCAAGAGGGTACCACGCCCTGGCAGGCGTCTACCAGTCGCCTCCACGTGCAGCGGAGTGCGTTTTGACTGGTGGGGGGTGGTGGAAAACCTGTAAGTGGTTGTTCATGAGCGAGGCTCCTTCCACGAACGTTTCAATCCACCTCGGTTTTCGCCGCCTCGGTTTTCGAATGATTCTGTCGTAGTATTTTTCGAATCTCCAAAAGCCGCCTGCCAAGTTCGACCTCAAATCCACGATCGACAGGCCGATAGTACTCCCGATCAACGCCTAAATAATCTTGGGAGGCAATGCCTCCCTCGCTATTGTGCGCATACTGGTACCCTTCGCCATGGCCCAACTGTGCGGCACCTTGATAGTGCTTGTCCTGCAGGTGTACCGGCACGGGGAGTACGCGTCCCTGCCGAATATCTTTCCGCGCTTCGCCAATCGCAACGGTGGCGGCATTACTTTTGGGTGCACACGCCAGATAAGTCACACACTGTGCGAGGTTAAGCTGACATTCCGGGAGGCCGACGAATTCGCAAGCCTGCATGGTGGAAACCGCAAGCGGCAGGGCCTGAGGATCGGCATTCCCAACGTCCTCGCTCGCAAGAATCACTAAGCGACGTGTCAGGAAACGTATTTCTTCTCCTCCTTCAAGCATGCGAGCTAGCCAATAGAGGGCGGCGTCGGGATCGCTCCCCCGAATACTTTTGATTAGTGCGCTTGCTGCATCGTAGTGTGTATCACCCGTAGGATCGTACTCGATGGCTTTTCTCTGGACCGATTCCTCGGCAAGATTTTTTGTGAATTCCAAAGGATCTTCATCGGAAGACAAAACGCCAATTTCTAAGGCACCCAGTGCACGACGGGCATCCCCATCGCTTGCTTCAGTAAGAAAGTGAAGCGCATCGGCATGAAGATTTATTTTTCTTTTGCCGAAACCCCGTTCCTCATCTTCCAGAGCAGCTTGAAGGAGTTGCTTAATCTCATCATTTCCGAGCGGGTGAAACTCAAAAATACGACTGCGACTGATCAGCGCACTATTGATTGCAAAGAAAGGATTTTGGGTCGTTGCGCCAACGAGGATAACGGTACCATTTTCAACATCGGGCAGCAGCACATCTTGCTGAGCGCGATTGAATCTGTGGATTTCGTCGAGAAAGAGCAGCGTGCGATTGCCAGTCGTGGCAACGCGATCTGCAGCCTCGGCGAGTAAACCGCGCACATCCTTCACCCCAGCGGTGACAGCACTGAGTTGGCGGAAGGTACTCCGGGTAGCCGAGGCTAAAAGATGAGCAAGCGTTGTTTTTCCGGTACCGGGCGGACCATAAAACAGCACCGATCCCATCTGATCGCTCTTCAGCAGACGCCAGAGAAGTTTGTCTTTGCCCAGGAAGTGTGCTTGACCGACAAATTCTTCCAGTTGCCGCGGTCGCATGCGAGCTGCCAGCGGGGCCACGCGCTCGCGATTGCGGTCTTCTGCTGCTTCAAAAAGAGACATCGTTCCCACCTGTCGGTTTTGGAGAAACCCAAATGTACCGTGCAGGAGCAATTGAAGCAGGTCGGTCAAAAAGACTCAACCAGTTACGGCAAAAAAAGGAAAATTCCCCACCTTTGCTGGGTTCTCTTTGCTAGCGCACGCCTAACTTAAACCTTCGAATAGCGGCGTCGAGAGATACCGTTCACCGAGGCTGCACATGATCGTGACGATCCGCTTTCCGGCAAATTCGGGCCGCGCCGCAACTTGTGCCGCAGCACACATATTGGCACCGCTACTGATACCCGCCATGATTCCCTCCTCTTTGGCGAGGCGTTGTGCCCAGGCGAAGGCCTCTTCGTCATCCACCGTAATGACATCGTCGATGAGCGAGGTATCAAGGTTGTCGGGAATAAATCC
>CAUZBD010000173.1:0-5821 GCA_963577795.1 Planctomycetota bacterium
AGCGCGGTCGCTGCGGAGAGTCCCATTCAGGGATTGGCATCCGACCATGGGAGGGCTGCCACTGTTATTCCCGGAAAAAATCCCGTTGTCATCTCGCAGGGTACGGTGCCACGCGTGCTGGAAACCCACCGGTGGAGTTTCAGTTTTTCTCTGCAAGCAAGGTTAAAAAACACTTGCTAAACGTCCTGAAACAGGCGATAATACCCACCTTGCCGAGGGGGTCTTCCCGGCACATCTGGCAACGTGGGCCAAAGAATCTTCGCTTCGGGGCTGCTCGTGATGCGTATCCACTGCTGGCTGGACAACTTAGCATCTCGGTTTTTTTACCGACGATGGCGCCCAAAAAAAGCCAACCGCCACTGGCGTCGTCGCCATGCTCCCCTCTCTGCCGAAGGGCTGGAACCACGCCACCTGCTCAGCGGCGTTTCTTTTGTGGCCGACGATCTGGAGAGCGACTCGGCGCTGGTCGCTCAGGCAACACCGACTCCTGCAGAATCAGTTGTTGAAGTCGCAACGACCGGATCGGCATCGGCGGTGCTTACAGAAACTGGGGTAATTGCCACTGCCGATGTTTCGTCATCCTATCCCGGCAAGACGGCAGGTGAGTACAGAAATGCGGGTGCCTTTGCAGCCGTCCGCGAGGATGGCTCGGTCGTCTCTTGGGGCAACAATCGTTACGGTGGCGACAGCAGCAGCGTGGCCGTTCAACTCGCCGGGGGTGTGCGGGAAGTCTTTTCCAATCGCTATGCGTTTGCGGCCGTCCGCGAGGATGGCTCTGTCGTCGCCTGGGGCCATCCACAACTCGGGGGCGATTTGGGCGATGCAGCCGACGCATTATCGGGTGGTGTGAAACGCATTTACTCGACCTTTAGTGCGTTTGCATCCGTCAAAAACGATGGCTCGGTCGTCACCTGGGGTAACGCCAATGCGGGCGGCGACAGTAGTGCCGTGGCCGAGGAGTTGGCCGATGGTGTGGTCAAGATTTACTCCAACCGGTCGGCATTTGCCGCGCTCAAGCATGACGGTTCGGTGGTCACTTGGGGTGGGGCAGCGTATGGAGGTGACAGTAGCGGAGTCGCAGCCGATCTTCAGAATGTGGAAGAGGTCTCCGCCACGGCGTTTGCTTTTGCGGCACTGAAGCAGGACGGTTCGGTCATCGCCTGGGGTGACGCTAATAGTGGCGCCGCACCGCCTGCAGACCTTGGTCCGGTCGACCGACTGTTTGCCAACCAGTATGCCTTTGCGGCCCTTGGCACCGACGGCACGGTGACGGCCTGGGGCCATGCCGACTTCGGGGGCGATGCGCCCGATGACCTGGTTGAAGTTGCGGATATTGTGGCCAGCGATCGTGCGTTTGCCGCAGTGATGGCCGACGGTTCGGTGCGGTGTTGGGGCGCGGCCAACTTCGGCGGCAGCGGTCTCGGGGATCTTGTGGCGGTGGAGCAAGTCTATGCCACCAAGCGTGCCTTTGCAGCAGTGATGATCGACGGATCGGTACGGAGCTGGGGCCACAGTCTGTTTGGCGGGCAGAGCGATCAGGTGGCGGCTGATCTCTCAGGAGGAGTCACCACCATCGTGGCCAATGATCTGGCGTTTGCCGTAATGCGGGACGATGGTTCGGTCGTTACCTGGGGCAGCGCGATGCACGGGGGCCAGAGCGGTGGTGTAGGACTCGAGGATGGTGTCGCGAATATTCATGTCAGTGGCGGTGCGTTTGCTGCGGTGATGAACGATGGTTCGGTCCGCAGTTGGGGCCGTGCCACAAGCGGCGGCGACAGCAGCAACGTCAGTGAGCAGTTGGCAGGCGGCGTCGCGGGGATGGCCGATCCGACGACCGAGGTCCTCGACACGCTGCCGCCGGTAATCACGCTGGTGAATGATGCCGAGGCGCGCATCGAGGCCAGTCGTACCGAAGACTACGTCGATGCAGGGGCGACGGCGACCGACCTGATCGACGGCAACCTCAACCATGCAGTGGTGGTCTCGGGCAATATGGTCGATCGAAGCGTACCGGGCACCTACATCATCAAGTACAACTGCGAGGATCTTTCGGGCAACGAGGCCGACGAGGTGACTCGCAAGGTCATCGTAGAGGACACCACCTGTCCGGAGGTTACGCTTGTTGGTGAGAATAGCATTTATGTGGAAGCGGGCTTCCCCTACACCGATGCCGGGGCGACAGCCGAAGATTCACTCGATGGGGATCTTACCGAAGATATTGAGCAAACGGTGACCTACACCGACGAGAACGGCGATGAAATTGAGATCGAAGAGGTCGAGACGCAATACCCGCGGCTCTACAAGGTGCGCTACGATGTCGAGGATGCGGCGGGTAATGTGGCCGACCCGTGGGTGCGGACCGTCACCGTTCAAGATACGCTGCGGCCGGTAATCGCACTCTCCTACGGGAGTGAAGTCCTGCAGGTGAGCGCCCATGCGGACACGGGACTCGGCGGCGAGGCCAACGCGCCTGCCGGTCTACCGAGCGAAACGGAGCTCAATGCCGTCGGCAGTGCCGTCCGCCTCAATGCGCCGTTCATCGGCCAGACGCCCTACACGCAGCCCGACGGGTCACCGGTCCAGAGCCGTCAGGAGTGGATCGATCGCTCGGCGGCTGGGGGTGGGAGCAGCGAGCTGCCGACCGCGACGGCCTGGGAAATGGTCGACACCGACGTGGTGGCTACGACGACCATCCGGCAGATCGACGACGATGGTTCGGCGGTGGAAACGGTGGTCTCGGAGATCGATTTTACGCGGCGGGGAACCTACCTGTTTGAGTACGACGTGCACGATGAGTCCGGCAATTATGCTGAGTCGATCGTCTTCGGGCTCATGCTCAACGACACCACTGCCCCGGTGATCAGCGTTACCGGCGGCCAGAGCGAGACGGTCGAGGCGGGTAGCGATTGGACGCTGCCTGAAGCGACCGCCTTTGACAACATCGACGGCGACCTGACGGCTGACATCCTCTACACGGTCGAGAATTTTAGTGCGGGCACACTCCTCGGCAGCGACCTGACGCACGCCGCAGCGGCGGCCTTGCTCGATCCGTTGGTGCCGGGCGAGTATCTGGTCACGATGGCAGTCAGCGACGCGGCGGGCATCTATGGCCACAACAACAGCAACAACGCAGGCGTAGCCCACAAGTCGATCATCATTCAAGATACGCTACCGCCGGTCATGTTGACTGCGGGCAATATTGCCTCAGTCGAGGTGGAGTCCTATAGCTGGATTCAAACTCCCGATCCGGGCGGGCCGATGGCCACCGCCACCGGCGCAACGGTGACGCTGCTGGGCGAACTGGCCGGCGCGGGCCTCTCGGCAACGACCGACCTCTCACTCTACGACGACGATGAGGATGATTTTATTGACGGCTTCCTCCTGGAAACCCTGACCCTCACATTTGCCGACGGACAGGTGTGGGATTATGGAGCGGACCCTTCATCGCCGTTGCTGCGAGTTGGTGACCTTGGCGTAACCTTAGAGAATTTAAGTTTCCGGCCAGAATTATCAGGATCAGATGGGAACGCTATCGGCAACATTTCTCTTACCCTGGGTTCGGTTGAACTTTACCCCGAGGGCGGCGCCGCGTTTTCCGCCACCGTAGAGGACGCCAGCGGTTGGATCGATCCGACAACGGGCGCCGTAAGCCTCGTTCTCGGCGAACTGATCGCGAGTCTGGGCCCGAGTTTAGAGAATGGATCGTCCGTCATACAAGTTCATGTCGATAACGCCACTTTCAAGCTCGACGATGTCGACACAACCGACATCCTCACGGTCGACCAGGCCACGCTCGCGCTCGAGGAAGAGAGCGGTGTGCTGGATGGGATTAAATTTGATATCGAAAACTTTCGCTTCAATGTTGTCGACGGTGAGGCACGTTTCGGTGTGGGTGCGGTGAGTGTGGGTGCCGAGGAGGGGATCCATGGCACTCTCGGCCTGGCCGAGTTTTTGCCGCTCAATGTGACAGACGCGACGCTCGCGTTTGATACCCAGGATGCGGATGGCTACACCGATTTCACGCAGTTTGATCTTACCGCGCACGTGCAGGTCGATACCGCGGGACTCGAAGAGGAGCTCGGCGGTTTGCTCGGCACAAGCGACCCGGTGATCACGGTCCAAAGATACGACGCGTCAGGCTTGCTGAGTGACTTATCGGTGGACGAAACACTGACGGTGGGGATGGAGATTGACGCAGGCGGCGTACGACTGGTCAATGTTCCCGGGTTGCAACTCGGCGTGGACAATTTTGTGCTTGCCCTGCCTGAATATAACAACGAGCTCGCACTCGGTGGCACCCTTACGCTACCCGCGCTCGATGCGGAGGGCGATGTGGTGGCACCGCCGAATGGGTTGGTGCCCGAAGTCCTCCAAGATCCGCAATCCCCGCCCCAGGTGGTCCTCGACCTTACGGCTGTGGCGAACAACGGTGCGCTGGGCGGATGGCTCGCGGTGGCCGGATCGCTAACGCCGCGGCCCCATCCCACTAATGAGACGACCCTGATGAGCCTCGCGGGGGTGGCCACGATTACGGGTGCCGGTAACCTTGTGGGTCTCGGAGTTAGCGGTTCGGGCACGGCCACGGCCGATTTTACCTGGGACGTTGTTGCAACGCCGCAGACCGACGGCACATTCGAACTCAGTGGCGCACCGCAACTTGGTTCGCTTACGTTTGAGCAAATTGTGTTTGAGGTCGAAGACCTTGTGCGGCTGACGATCCCCCATGCGAACATTTCCATCGCGGAACATGATGCGGGCGAGCCGGTGGCCACCGCCACCGGCGTGACGCTCGAGCTTCTGGTCCCGGGACTCGAAGACGTTACGGGCACGATCAATGGCGTGCAGTTGTATGACGACCTCGATGCGGACGGTAACTTGGGCAGTGACGACGTGTTTGACGGTTTTGTGTTCACCAGTGCCAGCGTGTCGGTCGATGGCCTCTTCGAACTGGGCCCGGTGGTAGTAGATGTAGACTCAGAAGGCAACAACGTGCATCTGCTCGAACTGACCAACCCGAAGCTCGCGATCGACGAGTTGGCCTTCCGCAACGGGGAGATTGAATTCGACCCTAAACCCTCGATGACGTTTAGTGCAGACACTACAACGCTCAATCTGCCGGGCGCCGACGCGAGTGCTACCGGGTTGATGCTCGCGGTGGATCCGGTAGCCAAGGCAGTGACCGCGACCGCCGACACGCTTTCGCTTGGATTGGGCGAGGATTCAGGCAGTGGAAAGCTGTTCAACGTCACACTTGCGAGTCCCAAGCTGGTGATCGATTCTGATCCAGAAACCGACATCCTCACGGTCGAGGTGGCCACGCTCACACTCAACGAAGGGAGCGGTGCTCTACGCGAAGTAAAGTTTACGGCCGACGACTTCCGTTTCAATGTGCGCGATGAGCTGCCGCGGTTTGGTCTGAATTCGGTAACGCTCGACACCGAAGACCAGGGCCTGCTGGGCACCCTGGGCCTGGCCGAGTTTGTGCCGCTCGATGTGACAGACGCGGTGATCATTTTTGATGCTGGTGCGCAGGATGCATATGGCTACACCGATTTTACGCAGTTCGCGCTCACGGTCGACGGCACGTTCAACACCGATCTGTTTGGCAGCGAGGAGGAACGGCCGTTTACGCCCGTGATTAGCATTGGCGATGACGCTGCAAGCACGTTCCAGAACGTCACGTTCGGTTTTGACACCAGCAGCGGCCGGATCACACCCAAGGAGCTCAGCAACATCAAGATCGGCTTTACGGACTTTACGGTGGGCGAACTCGTCTTTTCCGGTGAAATCAACCTGGGTGGCTATGTAAACGGCGAGCTGG
>CAUZBD010000174.1:0-5761 GCA_963577795.1 Planctomycetota bacterium
CGGGATCTGAAGCCGATAATTTGCCTGCTGCTTCCAGTTCGTCGCGGTAATTGCACGCCGTCTCATACCGATGGTGTCCGTCAGCGATAAACATCGGCTTGGGTCCCATCACCGCCGCCAATTGGGTGAGGACATTCAGATCGGTCATCGGCCAGATACGGTGAATCACCCCTAAATCATCGGTGGCCTCCAGCGGAGGGGCACCGCGTACCGCTGCCTCAAGCAGTTCTTGGGCCTCGGAATCATGATCCGGGTAGAGTCCAAAAATTTGGCTCAGGTTGGCTTGGCATGCACGGGTCAGTTTCAAGCGATCCGCCTTGGGACCCGACATCGTTTCTTCGTGCGGATAGATCGTGCCCTCACCGAAACGCTCGAGACCACACCGGGCCATGAACCCACGGCGTTCGATAGAGCGACCACAATCGTCAAAAACCTGATGATAGACATAAACCGCAGGATCGGACTCTCGGAACAGAATCCCCTCGCGCTCCCAATTGCGTAGCAGCCTCGCCGCTCTGCTGTAGCCGTTGCTCTCCTCGTTATCTTCGGCCTCTGCGCGATTGAGAATCAAACGCACGATGTTGGCCGGGTGCCGCTGGTAGAGCGCGTCTTGCATCTCCGGATCAATCACATCGTAGGGCGGTGCGACAACATTGCTGAGTGATCCGACGTGGCCTAAGTCGTAGCGGAGGCCAGAAAAAGCTTCGATTTTGGGCATGAAGAGGAATCCTCAAAGACAGAGGTTGGGGGCAAAATCAACAGTGAAAGCGCTCCGGAAACCATGTCCCCAGGGCGAAGGCTATGGCGCGATGGTATCGCGAAAGTGTGGGCGTTGTCTATCCCCGACGACAGGCTGGCCAGCAATCTCTCGGCCGTCTTGGGCCCTGAATCAAGCGCCAACCACCTGAACGCACTGCACACTTCAACACCGCCCAATTACCCTTTAGTACCGGTAGTACTCGGGCTTGAAGGGCCCCGCGACGGGCACGTTGATGTATTCTGCCTGTTCGGGGGTAAGCTCAGTGAGCTTCACACCCAATTGTTCCAGATGCAAGCGAGCGACCTCTTCGTCGAGTTTTTTCGGCAAGACATGGATGCCGAGATCGTATTGCTCCGTGTTGCTCCAGAGCGCCAATTGCGCAAGGACCTGATTGGTAAAGGAATTGGACATCACAAACGACGGGTGCCCGGTGGCACATCCCAGATTAACCAGCCGGCCCTGCGCTAAAACAATAATAGAGTGACCGTCCGGGAAGGTGTAACGATCAACCTGGGGTTTAATTTCCACACAATTTACATCGGACTGACCGTTAATCCATGCCATATCGATTTCGAGGTCGAAATGGCCAATATTGCAGACAATCGCATCATTTGGCATCTGCTCCATGTGCTTGCCGAGAATGATGTCTCGATTTCCGGTTGTGGTGACAAAGATATTACCCTGCGAGGCGGCCTCGTCCATGGTCGTCACCTGGAAACCTTCCATCGCCGCCTGAAGTGCATTGATCGGATCAATTTCGGTGACGATAACGCGAGCACCGTACCGCTGCATCGATTGCGCACAACCTTTTCCTACATCTCCATAACCGGCGACAACAACCACCTTGCCGGCAATCATCACATCGGTGGCCCGCTTGATTCCATCGGCCAGCGACTCACGGCAGCCGTAGAGGTTGTCGAATTTGCTCTTGGTCACCGAGTCATTCACATTGATGGCAGGCACTTTGAGCTCGCCATTTTGATGCATCTTGTAAAGTGCCTTGATTCCCGTGGTGGTCTCTTCTGAGAGCCCGCGAATGTCGGCGAGATACTCAGGGAATCTTTGATGCACCATGGCAGTCAAATCGCCACCGTCATCGAGAATCATGTTCAGCGGTTCGCCAGAGGGGAAAACGAGTGTTTGCTCAATGCACCAGTTGAATTCTTCCTCGCTCATCCCCTTCCATGCATAGACGGGAATACCCGCTGCTGCAATTGCCACCGCCGCATGGTCCTGGGTCGAAAAAATATTGCAACTACTCCAGGTGACCTCCGCACCGAGTTCGATCAACGTTTCGATCAACACGGCGGTCTGAATGGTCATGTGCAAACAGCCTGCGATCCGGGCGCCCTGGAGAGGCTTTTGGTGGCCATGTTTGGCACGAAGCGCCATCAATCCCGGCATTTCGTTTTCAGCAAGTTGAATTTCCTTCCGACCCCAGTTTGCCAATTTCTGGAATTCTTCCTCCGAACAATCGACCACCTTGTAAGTCAGCATCTTGGTTTCAACCTGCGACACAGTTTCGCTCCTGTTCTTGATCTGAAATGAAAGGAATGCGTGGCCCAGCGATCCGATCTCTGGAAGACGCATATCCCCAATCTCTTAGTATGATAAGCTTTCAATCTGTCTATTCACAGAGCTTTTTCTAGTTTAAAAATAGAATTTACGTCTCAGAAAATGCCTGTTGGGCCGCCTGCACGAAGGCCCGCACACGATTTGCATCCTTGTGGCCCGTTGCTTGCTCGACTCCACTTGCCGTATCGACTGCGTCGGGGCGAACTTTAAAAATCGCGTCGGCGACGTTTGTATCGCTCAGACCTCCCGCCAAAATGAGGGGCAAATCTTGAAGTCGCGTGCGTTCGGCGGCCAGACCTTCCCAGTCGGCCGTGTCGCCCGTTCCTCCATAAAAATGCGGATTATAGGCATCGATCAAGACGGCTTGAAGATTCACCTCCGGAAGGGCACAGGCCGCCAGATACTCGAGAATGGGGGCCAATCCACCCGGACCCAGGCGAAATGCACGAATCACCGGCCGCCCTCCGAGGGCCAGCAGGTATTCGGGAGGCTCGTCTCCGTGAAGCTGGATAAAATCAAGCCGAAGGTGATCGAACGCCCGGCAGACTTCATCGTCCGTCGCATTCACAAAGAGCCCGACGCGCGCCACCGAGTCGGGAACAGCATCCACGAGTTGCAGTGCCGTATCCACTGAAAGCGAACGCGGACTCGGCGAATAAAAATTCAATCCGATCGCATCGGCACCCGCTGCCGAAACCATGCGGGCATCTTCGGTACTGGTCAAACCACAAATCTTGATGCGAAACACGCTGCGGGAAACCCTGTGGTCAAAGGAAAACGGACCCTCCCTGTACCGCCATTCGGTGTGGGAGATTATAGCGCGAGAAAGACGGTAAACCAAGTGCGCAAAACCCGTAGGTTATGTACGTTCGCACGCCAGCAGTGCTAGCTGAAAACCTGTGCCAAACCCACCTCAAGTTGTCGCAGGGTGCAGCCGATGTCGAATCATGGGGAGTGTTCTAAACGGCAATGCCACTTGACCCATTCCATGGACTCCAATCTGAAACATCGATGGCCCGCAAGCTTCCACAATTTGTTTCCAGGGACAGATCGACGCCCGCGCGACCAAGGCCGTTCTACGGTGGGATCGTGATCGGTTTAGTGATTTTCCTGGTCACACTCACCGTTTGCCGATGGCAAGCCGATGCCTTTGTGGCCGAAGCCCAGATGACGCTTACCCGAAAAAGCATCGATTCTGTTTGGCCATCGACTGAACTTTGGGAAGAGATCCTGACCGCCGCGGTCTGTACACAACTGAGCGCAGAAAAAATCCATGGGGAAGAAAACCCTAAGCAGACCGTTTTCACGCAAACGAAATCCCTCAATGACCATCGTATTTCCTTACGCATCGATGCCGATTCGACACCGCTCTTTCTTAACTTTTCTCTCCTCTGCGTCGAAAAACGACCCGAACTTGCCATTCGATCGGCCAATCAACTCGGTAATCACCTAATGCAGGCCGAATTGGCCACAAACAGGGCCGATATCTCGCTCGCCGAGACAAACTGGCACATGGTACCGGCAAAAATCGCTTCCCGAGAAAGTCCACCGCTTTCGGTGGGTGCGATTGCCGTTTGCCTTCTTGTGACCCTCTTGCTCACCGCGCCGATGCTAATCTGGAACCACCGGATGCGTGCCATTCAGAATAAAAGCGAAATCGAATCGCTATTACAAACTCCGGTCCTTGCACACATTGCACCTTCTGCAGACCACACGGACTACAGAAAACCTCAAATCCTCTTTCGCCGCATCTACACCGTCGGTGAGTGGGTATTGATCGCAATACTGCTCGCGGCCGTTGCCACAGCCCTCCTCGACAAACAATTTGCCCGCCAATTTATTGGACAACCGGTCACGGCACTTGCCGATGGTATCCGCCAATTATCGGAAATAACTCGGAGCTGAAAATGTACGAATCTTTTTATAGCTTCTCCGCCCGACCGTTTTTGGCCGTTCCGGTGACAAACCGCTATTTTCCCGCCACCACCATCGAATCGGCACGGCAGAACCTGGTCCGCTGTATCGAAAGAGTCGAGGGGTGCGGATTGGTCATGGGCCCGCCCGGAAGCGGAATCTCCCTGCTCTGCGAAGTTATTGCCGAACACTTCGGTGGACAGATCGATACCGTGTTGCTTGCGAGTTTGCGGCTGACAAATTGCCGGGAAATGCTTCAGGCGATCCTCTATAAAATAGGAATTCCCTATCTGCGGCTGACCGATGGAGAGTTACGTCTGGCGATCATGGACGCTTTATCATCTGAAGGAAGCTGCCCGCAGGGGATTTTATTGATCGTCGATGAAGCGCACCTGCTCTCCCCTCGTTTGTTTGAGGAACTCCGTTTTATGACCAATATGGTGCGCGAGGCCAATCCTGGCGTGCGGCTACTCATGGCGGGGGGAAGTGCGCTCGAAGAACGCTTTGCCCACCCACGCCTGTCCCAAATCAATCAACGCGTTGCCGTTCGGTGTTATTTGCATCCGTACACGGCGGAGGAGTCTTTTCAATATATTCGTGCCCAAACGGCAGCTGCGGGGACAAACCCGGATCGGCTTTGGGCAATGGATGCGCTGAAAGCAATCCATCGCTATGCCGACGGTTGCCCACGCCTCATTAATCAACTTTGTGATCATGCGCTTCGGTTGGCAGCGGAGGCAAAGGTTCCCCAACTGGGTGAGCCTGAAATTGAACTTGCCTGGTCCGATTTCCAACAACTCCCGACAGGAACGGCGACTTCGCAGAGTTCCTCAGAAACTCCGGAATCCGGTAGTCAGGTCATTGAGTTTGCGAGCCTCGATGACGAAGCCAACGATGCGACGCAAAATCAGCCTCCGTCCACCGAGGTCTTGACTGAAACTGTGGATAATGTGGACTCTGCTCCCAGCGAAGCCGAGATGCCTACAGCACCCGAAATCCATGAAAAAATCTCCTCTGAATCCATGGACACGGAGTTGAATCATACCATCGTCTGTCAAAACCAAATGCCGATTGAAACCGCAGTGGATCACGAACAACACGAGGCTGTTTTTGATCCGGACGAACCTCCAAGCGAGAAACCGCCTTGCACGCTACAAGAACACACCCCCCACGGGACTGGGATGAGCATCACTGATTTTGTCGGCATCGATGCACACAATGTTGTTCAATTACCCTCCAACGAGCACGCGTCTCCAGAGCAACCAGAAACGGTGTCGACCGAACAGGACAAGATTGTCGAAACGAAGGGCAAGGAGGAGACCGGTACACCGATCTGGATGGTTCATCGAGAGGCCCACGCGGCAAAAGAAGCACAGCAACTCACTTCTTCGCCAGATTCCCCAGAACCTGCGCCATCCACAACGCTCGGCAAGCCACACCCGCTGATCCCCATACAGCCCCAGGTCATCTCGGAGTTGATTTCCGAACTTCAGGAAATGCATCTCTCCGAAT
>CAUZBD010000175.1:0-5756 GCA_963577795.1 Planctomycetota bacterium
GTCCAAAAATTCATTCGCGGATTGGGATCACTGCAGATGCGATTGCCTTCAGTGAGACGTACGATTTTTTTGACGCTCTGAAGCAGACACAGAAAAACGAAGCGGTGCACTGTCTATTGATTGATGAAGCCCAATTTCTTACCGCGCTGCAAGTTTTGCAGCTTACGCTTATATGCGACCAACTTTCTATTCCGGTTCTCTGTTACGGAATCCGGACAGATTTCCAGGGCGAGCCGTTTGAAGGAAGTAAATATCTCCTTTCCTGGGCGGACAACATCGTTGAGATTAAAACGATCTGTCGAAGTGGGAAGAAGGCGACGATGAACGCGCGGTTGGATGAGAACGGAAACCGCGTTACCGAGGGTGAGCAAATTGATATTGGCCACCATTACGAAGCACTCAGTCGGAAAGAGTTTCATCTAGAGGAAGTGTCTCCCATTAATCGTAAGACCTGCAGTTAAAAACGTGGATGGTCGCCGCGATTCGGTGGGGATCGCTTCAGCGGCTTGCTGCATGGAAGATTGATCAGCGTGGTGTTTAGCTATGCCGGTACGTAATCAGTTTGCTCATCAATCGTATTCCGCGCGTCGACCAACGGCCCCCTACGAACTTTTGTCTGTTGACCCGGTGCCTAAAATCGGCTCCCCCGAATATCGCACCAGGATGCAGGCGGTTGCCCATGCGCTTGAAAGGGCGAACGTGGGCGCGGTTATTTTGGTTCACGGAACGTTTGTCGGCGAAGATCCCTGGGGTCTCAGTGCCATGCTCTTGGGCCGCCATCATGCGTGGCATCGGAAAGTTTGCCGGTGGCAGAAAGGCATCGCCGATCGCGTGATGCGGGACCGCGGCAATTTTCCACCCCAGTACGTGGCGCAACTGACGCATCTATTGGGTGATTCGGCACCGTTTTCAGTCGATCGTTTTCTTTGGTCAGGCATGAATAATCATGCCGGTCGTGCCCTCGCCGCAATCGGCTTGCACGGCTATCTCTGTGATCTTAACTTACCTGTTGGCAAGCGTATTGTGCTCTGCGGTCACAGTCACGGCGGCAACGTACTGGCGCTCTTGACCAATTTACTTGCTGCCGATCAAGCGGGAGTTGGAAAATTGTTGCAAACGGTGGGAGAATACGCACAAACTTTTGATGCATCTTGGGAAAGGTGTGCACAGCGCGTGCTAGACGACTCCCAACTCGCAAAGGAACATCCACTTGATGTGGTGACGTTCGGAATGCCCATCCGGTATGGCTTTGAGACGACAGGTTATGCGAATCTTTTGCACTTTGTAAATCATCGGCCCGGTAAACTACGTGCAGAATATCGGGTGGCGGGGCCGATTTCTTTCGGTGGAATGTTCTCGGCCCACCACGGAGATTACATCCACGAAGTCGGTATTGCAGGGTCGAACTTTTCGACGCCTTTAAGCCGTCCCTTATGGAAGTGTGACAAACGCTTAGCCGCGCAGCTTGCGCCGGATTTACCCTGGAGAAAACTTCCCCGACGGATCGCCCTGGGCATGCGGGTACCAGAAGAGGGCAGGACCTTACTGGTCGATTACGGACGACCGGGCGGCCGCTGGTGGAGAAGTGGGATGGGCCATGCCGAGTACACACACTTTGAACGGATGCTGTTTCACTTTGAACAGTTGGCCCGGTGTTTTTACCCGCAAAATATTGTGTGAGCGTGCAAGGTGGTGGCGACGGGGAACGAAATGAGAAATTCGGTTCCCCAGTGTTTGACGCGATGTCGCTAGCTTCCCGACCCGCCACTATTGGCTATAGCAATCGGGATTGCGATTGCAGCAGCAATGCCACAAGCGATCAACATATCTCGAACGCGGGGATTCCAGCCCCATGTCTGCCTGCCCGGATTCGCAGGAACTTGGCCATAGGGGCCTGCCTGCGGTCCTTGCACGGTTCCGGGAACTGCTTCCTGGTATTGAACGAGTTGTCCTTTAGAATTCGTTGCAGCTGCTGTGGTCGCGACCGGCTGTGCGGCGACAGTGCCGTTGGGCAGATATGCCACGGCCTGCTGTGCATTTGCGGGCTGACAACCTGGAGGGCAAACGGTCTGGCAAACGGTTCGACAGCCATTGTTACACCCGGTCGGACAACCATTCTGACAGGCAATCTGCTGGCCACGTACGAGCGGACCGCGGGTGATTACCACGGCACTCTCTCGGGCCGACGGAGGTGCCATGCCTTGTTGCCAAAGGCGACAGGTGGCGGTCCCTGACGGTCCTGCAATTTGATGCACGCCACCACGAAGGCCGGCCACTTGGAATGCTCCATTGGCATCGGTTCGTGTCCGTGCGACTTCGAGGCCGTCGTGCAGGATTGCCACCGAAGCCTGTTCAACAGGCTGCGCCTGTGAATCAACTAATCGACCTTCAAGCAGACCACCGCTAGCGAGGCGAATATCGGAAATGACGGCTTGACTACGAGAGGTCGTTTGCTGAACTGCTGCGTACAGAGGATAAGGACCCACCATCATCACCACGGCCAATGCCGCCGCTGCCCATTGGATGTGTCGAAAGGTTTTCATAGTTCTCCACCTTGTGCGAAGTATGCGTCAACGCACTCTGTCGTTGACGGATCGACTTAACCGCTGCCGATTCCAGTTTGCTGCCAAGCCCCCGGCCCGACAGAGATGTATTCTATTTTTCCGTGATAGACCCACGGAACGAAAACTACTATCGGACAGGGAGGCGGTATAATCGTAATAAAAAGTAAAATCCGCAAAATTTTGTTGATAGTTATAAATTAACTATTTTAACATCACATGCCCGTATCGATATCCACATTGGTTTTCGATGGCTTAATTGCAGCCCCTGCGACTCGGAGAGCATGCCTGGGTGAATTCATTGCTAGTAACAACAGCAGCATTCTCAGGAAGAATCGGCGAGAAGTCACCGCATGCGGGAAAGAGGAGGCCAACTTTCGGCCGGGGAGTTTTACCGCTCTTGGGAGTCGGTTTCGCCACCGGGGACCGTCCGGCGTGCTGTCGCTTCGGCAGGCATTTCCACGACTTTTTGCCAGCCGAAGGGTACGCTGGGTGGGGCGAATAAGCGTTTGATTCCTTCGAAGGGATCATTGATTACAACGTTCGAAAACTCATACGTTGCGTAGGTGTCTCCGGGATCATACACCCGTAGCGCGATCGGCCCGAAGGTTTTTCGATTGAGTCGTAGTATCGCCTCTCGAAAATTACCGGCATCGGTTTGTGTGCGCGGAACGGCATCCACCCAGATTTCTTTTTGTGCATATTCTTGAGGAGTCACGATACAAAGAAAATAGCGTGTTTTAAGATCCGCTGCCTGCGAGCCAAAAAGAAAAGGGAGTGGTGTGTTGCGAATTGCCTCGCCCTGCATTTCATCTGGAATTTTGCGTTCAATCACACGTTTATTTTTATGATCGTGTTGCCAGATCGAGGCTCCATCGCAAACCCAATGCTCGCCATGTAAGTCTTTGGCGGCCTTGTAGTCACCAGTTTTGGTATCCAGATTCATCACCCGCGTCACGCGAAAGGTACCTTTATCTGGGTTGGCATACTTCAGATCGCCATTGTTAACCACAAGCGGTACATCTTTGAATTGTGGAAGCTCAAATGCAGGATTGTAATTCCAGCGTACAAATTCACAACGGAACGTTTTAGTTTCTTTCGTTCGGTCCTGCCAGGTCTGAAGCACTTTTTCAAGATACGTTTCCTGCTGAGGAGTCAGATGGAAACGGGCAGGCAGTGTGTCAGCGTTTGCCAACGCATCGCTATTGGACTTTTCGCCAGCAGTCTTGCTTGACAGACTTTGCGGCTCGATGCGCGACGCGGCGCCGACTGAAGCAGGCTCCGCCATGACCAGACAGGTATCGGCAGCGAATACCAGCAACATTCCAATTGCCACGACGAACGACCAAGGTCGATGCACTGTCCGATGGCGTGAGGAAAGCGGATTGGATCGAAAAACCGGAAGATACATTGCTTCCTTTTGCTTGAGTGCTGGACCTCAGCCGATGGCCGAAAATCGGTTTCTTCGGCGCGAGCCATGCGACCGGAACGCGGCGAGATTCTAGCAGGACGCTTGGACAACCCCTAGGTCATTTTGCGGCCAAGACAACCAACACAGAGGTCGTCTTTTCAGCAAAATCTCCGCCTAGATTGCCAGATGCGGGTAGATATGCGAGCATCAAACAATGCGCCAGCACTCCCTGAAAATTGTCTCGCTAACTCCAGGTGCCGGCGGCATGCTCTGCGGAAGTTGTCTTAACGACAATATGCTCGCAGCTGCTATGCAGCGGCTTGGTCATGAGGTTGTACTCGTACCTCTTTATACGCCGATAACGACCGACGAGGAGAACATGAGTTCGGCCCCCCTTTTTTATGGTGGGCTTAATATCTCTCTGCAGCAAAAATTTTCTCTGTTTCGCCACGTACCACGTTTTTTAGACCGCTTTCTCGATTATCCCCGGCTTGTTTCTTCATTCGCTGCATTGCCTACATCGACAGATACACAAAATTTGGCCGCCCTGACTCTGTCGATGGTTCGCGGAGAGCGTGGCTATCAGCGGAAAGAAGTTCGCCGATTGGTCGACTGGATGCTCCATGAACCCCGCCCCGATGTTATTCACTTTAGTAATCTTCTCATTGCCGGGTCTGTCCGCGAAGTCAAAAAATCTTTTTCAAGCCCGATTGTCGTAACGCTTCAAGGCGACGATGTTTTTCTCGACACCTTGCCGGAACCGGCCCGTTCCGAAATAGTCGGCGAAATGCAGAAATTGGCCAAGGTCGTGGACCGGTTCATCGTCCACAGTCGTTTTTATGCGGAAAAAATGTCCGACTATTTCAATATTTCTCTCCAGCGTTTTTCCCAGGTTCCGCTCGGGATCGATGCATCCGCTTACCTCCATTCCGGTACACAAGATCGAGATAAAGAGAAGACGTCACCCGGTACGAGAATCGGTTATCTGGCACGAATCTGTCCCGCCAAAGGTCTTCATCTACTGGTCGATGCCTTTCTTGAACTGAAGCAGCAAGGATCTTTTGAAGATCTCAAGTTATGGGTTGCCGGCGATTTGAGTAGAGCGGATCGCCCGTATCTTCAAGCACAAGAACAAAGAATAAAGAAAGCGGGCTGTTTGTCTGATTTCTACTTTGCCGGGCGACTGAGTCGACAAGAGAAGATTGATTTCCTCCGACACCTTGATTTGTTTTCAGTTCCTGCACCGTATCAAGAACCCAAGGGAAGATACGTTCTCGAGGCGCTCGCCAGCGGTGTCCCCGTAGTGCAGCCTGCGCATGGTGCATTCCCCGAACTGCTCGAGCGGACCGGTGGTGGAAAATTGTTTCCGCCCGGAGATTCCGTCGCATTGGCCACGGTTCTTTCTGATCTTTTAACAAATCATGAGGCTCGCACGCAGCTTGCTCGAGAGGGACCGGAGGGCGTGACTGCGACAGCGTGTGCTGAACATTCGGCACACGCCACAATAGACATCTACCGCCGAATAACCAGTATTTAGATCATAGAACCCCTTTTTGCGTGCATGCACTGCTGACGCGATAAAGTGCAAATCTGCTATAGATTCGATCTGGCGACCAACTTTAGTCTCTGCCTATAATCCCGCCCCCCATTTTTCGTAAAGTCCTGTGAGGACAATACGTTCGCTCAGAATCTGCTGATGCGACGGACAAGGAGGTCCGTACGGTGCTGATCGTTGATGCGCTGCGAAAGGGAAATCGCAGTTTTCCAGCTTGCCTGTCTATTTA
>CAUZBD010000176.1:0-5715 GCA_963577795.1 Planctomycetota bacterium
GTGATTGTGGCCTGAAGGTGGCGGAAGACCGCCAGATTGATATCGTAAGCCATCCCATGTTCGGCCAGAAGATCCTGAAGGCCTTCCTCGTTGTAGTCCTCTTCGGTTAATTTCAGGATCGGCTTTCTTAATTTCTGGGCAAGCCAAATTGTTGCTTTACGAATCTTTTTCTCATCCCAGCGTACACTTCCAACTCGCCAAGGCGATTGACATCGCGTCAGTCGCTCGGCAGCAGCCTCGTCGAGCATGAAAGTCGCACTCGGCAGCTGCTGAAGGAAACTAGCGGCCACCGAAGGGGTGATTGGACCCTCCGCAGCCGCAGCAATGATCGGTGCCTTGTGTTCGCCAAATGCAAGCAGGAACACTTTACGCGCATCGAGGATGGTGCCGACTCCCATAGTGATTGCCTTGCGGGGAACATTTTCCTCACCAAAAAAATCACTGGCTGCATCGCGGCGGGTAATGCGGTCAAGAGTAATCAGTCGAGTCCGTGTTATTTTCCCCGATCCCGGTTCATTGAAGCCGATGTGTCCGGTTCGCCCGATCCCCAAGATCTGGACGTCGATCCCTCCCGCGTCGATGATTGCCTGCTCATACTGCTGGCAGGCAGCATGAACCTTCGTTTCGGCCAGCGTACCGTCGGGAATGTGAACGTTCGCCGGATCGATATCGACATGATTGAAGAGGTGCTCGTTGATGAAGCGAACGTAACTTTGCAGTTCGTTCGGCTGCATTGGGAAATATTCATCAAGATTGAATGTCACTACGTTGGCCAGTGACAGTCCCTCGTGGCGATGCATGCGAACCAATTCGTTATAAACTTCCACGGGTGTGCTACCGGTTGCCAAGCCGAGAACACACATCTTGCCTTCCTCCGCTCGCTGTTCGACCAAAGTTCGAATATACTGAGCCACGGCCACGCTCGCTTCATCGGCGTGCTTGAATACCTGGCAAGAAATTTTTTCCTGTTGATCGTTCGTTGTTGTACTACTCACTCTTTTTCCTGCGCTCCTTGTTTCTTGCTTTCAGAATTGAGCGGGCGAAGACGAATATTACGAAACGACACCTGGTCGCCATGCCCTAAAAAACCGAGATGCCCCTTCGTGTTCTTGAGGCCGGGGTGGTTTTGTCCATCCGTGGATTTGCCTCCAGGGGCAACTTTGTCCAAGTTGGTATCAAGAATCAAATGTCCGTTGAGAACCACGCGAATATTTCGGCCGTCGCAGGTGACTTCCTGCGCATTCCATTGCCCTACGGGTTTGAGGAAACCGCGTTTCGCCGGGGCGACCCCGTAAATCGAACCGTGCGTCTGGTAGGGCTTGAGGTCGGGCCAGCGATCGGAATCGTTATCGAGAATCTGCAGTTCCATCCCGTTGTAGGCCGCATCTCCAGGCACAGGAGCGCGGATTGCCAAACCGTTGTTTGCTCCAGGTGTGAGTTTAAATTCAAAGCGGAGGACAAAGTTGTCGTATTCCTTCTCGCTAAGTAATTTTCCACCACGGCCCTGAGGAAGGACGATCATCCCTTCCTCCACGCGATACTGGTCGGTTGCCCCCATCCAACCCGAGAAATCCTTCCCGTTGAAGAGGGGGCTAAATCCCTCATCATCTCCCGTAACACGGTTGCAACCGAGGGAGAGAGCACCCGCAAGCAAGATAAAAAAGAGTCTCATGAAACCGGCGTTTTGCATAGTTTTAAGGATCTAGTGGTCTAGTGGGAATAAGCTTTTATTTTAACGGGATAGTTTTTTTCTGCAGCAGACTTTTGGTTTGTGCCTGACAGATAGCGACTGCATCTCGGGCTAGATCGCCACCGAGCACATTATTTTTTTTGCCGCTGTTGATCGATTGCGTGACGGTTTGGAGTTCGGCGAGAAACGCATTGAGCATCGGGTCGCCCGCGGGCATCTTTGCTGGTTTTGCTTTACCGCGATCGTCCAAGAGTGTCGGTGGGCAGAGGTACTTTGCGTCATTGCCGATCACAGCAAATTGAAACAACAGGGTAGCCTTTTGGAGGTGGATTTCAAATCCGTGATCGAAGGGCCGCCCTTGTTGCTCGATGGTTCCACTGGTTGCCGTCACGGCCACATTCTTCTTGAAGCGGAATTGCGTTGTCCAGTATTCAGCGAGTTGCCCTCTGGACCTTCCAGTCGTCGAAACGGCAGTGGGCATGCCGAAGAGCAGGCGAATAAAGTGTGCATCATGGATGTGCAGATCGAGCATTGGCCCACCCACAATATCTGCCTTCCAGTAATGCCTGAGCCAGGCCGGGTCCGAAATCACGCGGCGAAAACTGCCCCCGAGCAGCTTGCCATAGCGCCCCCCTTCGATCACCTTGCGGGCCCAGGCGTATTCCGGCAAAAGCGGCAGCACGTGGCCGACCAGTAGCTGCCGTTTCGCTTTTTGTGCGGCCGCGACCATCCGCCTGCAATCGGCCGGTTTGAGGGCCATCGGTTTTTCGCAAAAGACGTGCTTGCCCTTCCGCAGCGCTTTACAGGCAATATCGGCGTGCAGGGCAGGGGGCAACGTGATATCGACCATGTCAATCGCCGGATCGTCGAGCATGGCATCCAGTTTGTCGTAGGTGGCAATTCCTGAAAGGTCCATCTGCTCGCCCGCAGGGCCAAAGTTTCCCTTGATATCGCGCCAGTCCCCGGTGAGCCGCTTGCGATTCTGTTCGCAAATCGCCGCCACCTTCGCCCCCCTCACCTTCTGGTAAGAGAGGTAGTGGATCATTCCCATGAAGCCGAGTCCGGCAATGCCTACGCGAAGCATAAAAGGCTCACAATCTAAGCGTTCTCTGCGGCAGCGTCATCGCTACCGATGTCTACTTTGTCCCAAAAGAACAAAAAGAAAATAACTGCGATGACGCCTGCCATGATGGTCGGCAGCCACCAGAACTCTCTCCACTGCGCCATGGTCTCCGAAAGCAATTGACCATCGACGGCCGGAGTTTCAATCGAAAACATGTTTTTGAGTGCGTCGGTGAACGAAAGCTGACCGGAGCGGGTCTTTTCAATTGCCGCTGTCAAATCGCCGGATTTCGTGACATTTCCCAATTGAGTGAATGCAATCTTATATCCAAAATACATCCCCACCCCTTGGGTAAAAAACACGAGCATGCCCTGGGCCTGCCCCCGGACATCTTTGCCGGCCACTTTGTCCGTATACATAAAGCCAGTGACAAAAAAGAAGTCGTAGCAGATGCCGTGCAGAGCGATTGCAGCGAACATCATCCAGACGACTTGATTATCAGCACCGACTGCAAATAGTGCATATCGAGCAACCCAGGCCAGCATGCCAACCAAAATCATGTACTTCACCCCAAGTCTCCTGAAGAAGAAAGGGATTAAGAGCATGAAAAATATTTCAGACATTTGACCAATGGTCATGGATGAAGCCGGCACTATGAATCCCACGTCGTTTAGATAGATAGGTGTGATGCCGTAATAGTAGGCAAGCGGAATACATATCAGCGTCGAACAGACAATAAAAACGAGAAAAGGAAAGTGTGCCAAAAGTTTGAAGCCATCCAGCATGAATATCGTACGGATATCAAAAGGCTTGTCCTTGGCGGGAGGAGGTGTATGTGGAAGAGTGAAACAATAAAACCCGAGGATTACTGAACTTACGGCAGTGACATAAAGGATATTCAGACTTGCCGACCAGCCCATAAAACCGACAAACAGGCCGGCTACGATCCAGCCAATCGTTCCCCAGACTCGAATGCTGGGGAATTTATTCTGATCTGGGATATTGGTGAATGCGATGGTGTTACTTAACCCGAGCGTAGGCATGTAACAGAGCATGTGGCCGACAAATAGCCATACCATCATGTCGCCATTCCCTTCGGCAGCGTATTTATGTGACAACCACATGAGCACGCCCCCCAGAAGAAAAAGGATTCCCATAACTCGCTCGGATGAAAAGAAACGATCCGCGACGAGCCCCAAAAAAAGTGGTGCGATGATAGCTGCAATTGGAGCACTGCCGTAGGAACCACCCTTAAATGCTTCAAGCCCGTTTGCATCAAGGCAGATGCTCAGTGTTACGAACCAAGCTCCCCATACGAAAAACTGTAAAAACATCATGATCGAGAGTCGTGTCTGAATCATTATTTCTATGCCCTTATCGCGTTTCGTTTTAGGGTTCAATTTTTAATTTTAGAGATTGTAGCAAGTCGAGTGCGGCGGCGATTTCCGTCTTTTGGCGGGCGGGTTCCTGTGGAATTTCCCGCTCGATCGTCAGTGGGCCGGTGTAGCCTATTTCCTGTAACGCTCGCAAATAGGCTTCCATGCCCACAGCACCTTCACCCAAGGGAACCTCGGTTCCCCAACTTACGCCCGGTGCGTCGGACCAGGTGGCATCCTTGCAGTGCACGCTCCGCACCCGCGAACCGAGTTTTTCCAACGCCTCGATCGGTTCACCGACGCCGTAGAGAATCATGTTTGCCGGATCGAAGTTGATAAATAAATTTCCGCGATCGACATCGTCTAAAAATTGCAGCAAAATGTCCGCTGGTTCTTGGCCGGTTTCCAAATGAATGGCTTGATCCTGGCCTGCTGCATGCGCACACAAATCCTGGGCGACGGCCACAATTGCGCGGTAATCCGCATCGTCGCGATCATGAGGAACAAAGCCGATGTGTAGTCCCACCACATTTACAGCCAATCGCCGGGCAAAATCGGCAATCTCTTTCATCTCCGCAAGCCTTGCAGTGCGGGTGGCCGGCGGGACGAGTCCCACAGTTTCTTTAACGGTAGGGATATCCGCATAACTTTCTCCTTCAAACCCACCGAACACGCAGGTGATCGTCATTCCGGAATCCTGCAATTGCGCCAAAAATTCCCTCGCCTGTCCCTCAGTTCGCGACTCTTGCTGCGGTGTGTGCAGGTGGATCGTCTTCACGCCCAACGCATGCGCGACTTCAAGGCGAACCCCGAGTCCGGCATCGATACTGGCAAAAACACCGAGTGGCCAAGTTTCCATAAAAACGATCCTACGCAACAGAGTTTTTAATTGTTTCCGCTGATTTTCCGTAGGTAAATATTTCGAAATCGCATCTCTCCGCCATGGGTCTGGATTTGAATCGGACCGCGGGCGAACATCGGTGCGTCTCGATCGAAATAATTGTGCATCACCGCGTCATCCACGACGAGTTTCCCATTGAGGTGCACCGTCACCCGGTCCCCCTGTATGCGGATTTTGAGTCGGTTCCACTGGCCAATCGGATTGTCTGCACAGACCAAAGGAAACCGTCCTTGACTATCAGGGTTGTTGTTCCACATTGCTCCCGAACCATACTCGGCACCATTCTTTTTTTCTTTTGGATTATCGGGGTCCCAGATTTGAATCTGAGGACAGCCCCGCAGATAAATGCCGCTGTCGCTTCCCGGATGGACCATCCGCCAATCGAGCAATAGTTCAAAGTCGGCGTAATCTTTCTCGGTCGTCAAAAAGACTCCCTGACCATCATTGATGATCACACCATCCGCAACGCGCCAATGCTGATGGAGATTCGCATTGTCTGCCGCCTGTTTTTCTGCTCGAGCTTCTTCGTGCAGTGCCGCAAAATTTTTAGGATTCTGGTGGCCCCGCCCCTGCCATCCGGAGAGGTCTTGTCCGTTAAAAAGGGGGACAAAACCCTCTGGCACCCGTTCGTTGGCATGCACATGCCAACAGACGCTTACCGCGAGCGACAAGAGGAAAATGCGTT
>CAUZBD010000177.1:0-5713 GCA_963577795.1 Planctomycetota bacterium
ACAGCAGAAGTTCCTTTTCAAAAACTTTTATTAAAAAGTAAGGGTGTCGGTTCAGTCGACGACCTTAGCCAAGATATCGCCTTCGCGGAGTATTTTAACTTCTCGACCGTTGAGTTCTTGATCAACGCCACCATACTTTCCGAAATAGACTCTATCGCCGATCGCTACAGAAAGTTCGCCGCGGTTACCGCTATCGAGTAGTCGGCCTGGACCTACCGCAACAACGGTGCCCAATTGCGGTTTTTCTTGCGCTGAGTCCGGCAGAACGATGCCGCCCGCCGTTGTTTCTTCTGCATCAACTAACTCAACAACAACACGATCCTCGAGTGGTTTTAGTTTTTCTTTTCCCATGAGTTCTCTCCGGTCGCTAAATTTTAAAATTATTTAAGAAGAATGTGGATTGCGATAAAGGCTTACATCATGCCGGGCATGCCACCCATGCCACCCATGCCGGGCATGCCACCCATGCCACCACCCATGCCACCACCCATGCCACCACCCATGCCACCACCCATGCCACCCATATCGGGCATGCCGCCACCCATTCCATGGTCATGATGGTCTCCACCATCCTCTCCCGCTGGCTCTGGAATATCCGTAATTAAGGTTTCTGTAGTCAGCAGCAGGGCCGCCACACTGGCCGCATTCTGCAACGCACTTCGCACCACTTTGGCCGGGTCAATGACTCCCGCTTCGACCAAGTCACAGTAAACGCCCTTATCGGCATCAAAGCCTTCATTCTTTCCTTTGAGCTTGGATACACGGTTCACGACGACTGCCCCATCATGGCCCGCATTCTCCGCAATACAGCGAAGAGGATAATCGAGAATATTGCGGATAATCTCCGCCCCCAAGGCTTCGTCTCCCTCGAGGTCCAGCTTATCGATGGCTCCACCAGATCGCATTAACGTGACTCCACCACCGGGAACCACTCCTTCCTCAAGGGCAGCTGCTGTGGCGCTCTTCGCATCTTCAAGAAGGGCTTTGCGCTCTTTCATTTCTGTCTCAGTCGCCGCACCACAATTAATTTGGGCCACGCCGCCGGCCAGTTTAGCGAGCCGCTCCTGAAGTTTCTCACGATCATAGTCGCTATCAGTTGACTCAATTTCTCGACGAATCTGATCCACTCGACCGGCGATGTCCGATTTTTTCCCGGCGCCACCAACCATCGTCGTTTCGTCGGTTGAAATCGTGATCTTTTTTACTCTTCCTAAATCAGAGCGTTTGACCGCGTCGAGCGAAATTCCCAGATCTTTGAAGACTGCTGTGCCGCCGGTCAACACAGCCAAGTCACCAAGCATTGCTTTGCGTCGATCGCCATAACCAGGAGCCTTGACCGCACAGACATTGAGAATCCCACGCATCTTATTGACTACAAGTGTTGCCAAAGCTTCACCATCAACGTCTTCCGCAATAATCAGCAACGGCTTGTTTTCTTTACTCACCGCTTCGAGAATCGGCACCAGATTTTTAGCGTTTGAAATTTTTTCCTCGTAGATCAAAACCAGACAGTTTTCTAATTCCACGAGCTGGCGATCCGTGTCGGTAACAAAGTGAGGCGAAAGATAACCACGGTCGAACTGCATCCCTTCAACAACCTCTACGGTTGTTTCGGCACTTCGTCCTTCCTCGACCGTAATTACACCATTTTTACCAACCTTCAAAAAAGCAGTGGCTAAAACTGCACCGATAGAAGAATCATTATTTCCAGCGATTGTGGCAACCTGGGTGATTTCTTTTTTGTTTTTTTCATCGACTTTGGTAGCCCGCGAAAGAATCGCGATGCGGACCGCTTCGGCGGCTTTTCCGATCCCGCGGGCGAGCGCCATCGGATCTGCTCCGGCGGCAATCATTTTAAGACCTTCTTTGAAGATACCCTCGGTGAGCACCGTTGCGGTGGTTGTTCCGTCTCCGGCAACATCGTTTGTTCTTGTCGCCGCCTCTTTCACGAGCTGCACCGCCAAATTTTCGTTCGGATCGTCTAATTCGATATCCTCAGCAACCGTCACACCATCTTTCGTAATCTTGGGGGAACCCCAACCTTTGTCGAGCACGGCATTGCGACCCCGTGGGCCAAGTGTGCTGCGAACAGCTTTGGTGAGCTTGGTCACCCCGGCAGCTAGCGATTGTCGTGCATCGTCATCGAAGACCATTTTCTTTGCCACGGTCAATTTCCTCCTGAACGGAAAGAGTGTAAATATGCGGGAAAGCGGGTAATGGAGCCCGCCTTTTTGGCAGGGTCAGTGGGTAGGGAATCCTTAATAGTGCAAGGCGAGTGCCAAGCGGGAAAGAAATATCCTAAGTCTCTTTCATGGATACACTTGGGGATAATTGTCAAAGCCACTGCACCGGAGACGTTTTTTGAAATTACCAAAAAAAGTGCCATTTTGGCAGTTTTTTATCGCTCGACCCGTTACGGGTTAAACGTCTCGTCTGCACGCAACGAGAGGGCAAACCCAGCCAGCAGCTCGGCGGTCTGATCAAGATCCGCAAGCGAAATCGTTTCGACCGCACTGTGCATATAGCGGTTGGGAACACTGACAAGTGCCGTGGCCACCCCGCTCCGAGTCACTTGCAATGAATTCGCATCCGTTGGTGTCGCACGGCCAATCGCGGCCAATTGATAATCGATCCCCTTCTGTTTGGCGACATCAATCAATCGCTCCACCACGTGTGGGTTACAGTTCGGACCGCGTGTGATGACGGGCCCGCCTCCCAACTTCACATCTCCTTCGGTCTTTTTATCGACTGTCGGACAATCGGTTGCGTGTGTCACATCCACGGCGATCCCCACCTGTGGATCAATTCCGTAGGCACTGGTTCGCGCACCACGCAATCCGATTTCCTCTTGAACGGTCGATACTGCATATAAAGCACAGGAAAGTTGCTCTGTCGCGACTCGCCGAAGAGCTTCGATCACGACCCAGAGACCTGTTTTATCATCCATTCCCGGTGAATTTGCTAAATCATCGGAAAGCATTTCGAGTTTGAGATAAAAAGTTACTGGATCACCAACGCGGACTTTTTGGGCAGCCTCATCCCGATCGGACGCTCCAATGTCGATCCATAAATCTTTAATCTTGGGAACCTGTTTTCGCTCTTCGTCGGTCAAGAGGTGGATCGGCTTGCGGGCAATCACACCCTTCACTGGACCGTGTGCTGTCCAGACAGTAAGTCGTTGTCCGATGAGCTGCTGTGGATCCCAACCGCCGATGGGCTGGACGTAAAGAAATCCATTTTCATCGATAAATTGCACGATCAGTCCTATCTGATCGCAGTGCCCCGCATACATTACCCTCAGGGACGCCTGAAAATTTTTCACGGCAATTACATTGCCATGCGAATCACTGTCGATTTTATCTGCAAAGCCATTTGCATATTCTCGAACAATTTTCTGAACGGGTTGTTCGTAGCCGGAGGGGCTCGGGGTTTCCAAAATATTTTTAAAAAACTCAAGCGATTTATCGATCATCATTCCTTGCCCTTCCAAAGCGTGTCAACCAAAAGTCAGAATTGAACGACTACTTAATGTACGTCGACGCTAACCGACGGGCAATGCGGGCGTTCGCCTGTCGCTTGACGACCCGAGCGAACCAACCCTAGGATGGGGGTCTAATTTTAACATTCAGGTGCTCACAATGGAAAAAACAAAGATTGCCATTGTCGGTCTAGGCACAGTAGGAACCGGGGTTGCACGATTGTTGTTGGAGCAGGCGGAGCGAACCGCTCGCCATGCAGGACAAACAATCTGGTTGGAAAAGGTGGTTATCCGCAACCGCGATAAAGCCCGTGATATCGAACTGCCTGAGGGTGTGCTTACCGACCGACTTGAGGAAGTTACAGAAAATCCCGACATCCGCTGCGTGGCCCAATTGATCGGTGGCTTAGAACCGGCGCGCTCGATCATGATTCGGCTTCTTGAAAGCGGGAAGGATATTGTTACGGCAAATAAGGCACTGCTCGCAGAGCATGGGGCAGAATTGTTCGATCGGGCGCGGGAACTCGGTCGGTCCATCGCATTCGATGCTGCCGTCGCGGGAGGGATTCCGATTGTCACTAATATAGGTCAATGTCTCGCGGCCAATCGTATCGAGTCGATCCACGGAATTTTAAATGGAACCTGCAATTTTATTATTTCCCAGATGGAAGAACACGGGGTTTCCTATGCCGAAGCAGTTGAAGAGGCGCAGCAACGGGGCTACGCCGAGGCAGATCCAACCACGGATGTCGATGGCAGTGACGCTGCTCAGAAACTAGCCCTGCTCTCTCATTTAGCCTTCGGTGCTCGGGTACATTGGAAAGAAATTCCTCGCCAAGGAATTGAGTCGCTCAGTCGAATTGATCTCCGTTATGCGCGCGAACTTGGTTATCGTCTAAAATTGTTGGCTGTCGCTCGATTGGAAGAGGATGAACTTGAGTTGCACGTGGGCACTCAATTGGTCCGCTGCGATTCACCTATGGCAGATGTCGAGGGTGCTTATAATGCGATTCGCTTGGTAGGGGACGCGGTGGGTCGTGTTTGGTTCCATGGCATGGGGGCTGGAAGGATGCCTACGGCTTCGGCCGTGGTGGCTGACCTGATCGATACGGTTGTAGGAAGAACAGCCATCACTTTTCGTACATTGCAACTGTGGTCTGAAAAACATGCCAGAGTCGTTCCCAGGCCAGCATTCACCACATCCACGCGGTACTACCTTCGGTTCACCGTCAAAGATCATCCGGGGGTCTTGGCCGATATTACAGGAACACTTAGCCGGGAAGGCATCTCTATTGCTTCGTTTATCCAGCATGAACGGCACGAGGTAGAGGATAATCGTGTACCGCTGATTATTATGACCCATCAAACGACGGTGGGTGCTGCCGATCGAGCAATGGAAAAAATCAACCAATTAGAAATGGTGCATGAACCGGCGGTGCGGCTCCGGATTCTCGACTAGGATAGAACGATCTCATCGTACGTGCTGCAAAGACTCAAACAACAACAGGCCCATGAAATACGTTATCGTGATTCCTGATGGAGCAGCGGATGAGCCACAGGAAGCACTCGATGGAAAAACACCCCTCGCAGCGGCAAACACCCCGGCCATGGATTCGGTTGCGCAGGCGGGAATGGTTGGCCACGCAAATCACGTCCCGACCCATCTGCCTGCCGGGTCCGCAGTCGCCAATCTGAGCCTTCTCGGCTACGACCCGGTAGCCGCATTTACTGGTCGAGCGCCGATCGAAGCGGCAGCACAAGGCATTGTCCTTGGGGAAAACGATTGGGCGGTCCGCTGTAATTTGGTCACCATTGAAGACCAGGTCATGCGGGATTTTACGGCAGACCACATTTCAACCGAAGAAGCTGTTGGGTTACTGAATACCTTGAATGAAAGCCTCGCTATAGAGGACATCGAGTGGATACCGGGGGTAAGTTATCGAAATTTACTGATCTGTAGAGGAGCTGCCACAGCGTGGCCTTTCGATCCAGATACGCGGACGACACCGCCCCACGACCTAACAGATGGGCAAGTCATTGACCACTATCCGCGGGGAGCGGGAAGTGATTTCTTCAACCAGCTGATGCGAGAAAGTGTCTCACTTTTTAATGACCACCCGATCAATAGGAAGAGAAAGGCTGCGGGAAAACTGCCGGCGACGAACATCTGGCTTTGGGGACAGGGCCGACGGCCCCGCCTGCAATCCTTTGTAGAAAAATTTGGCCTAAACGGGG
>CAUZBD010000178.1:0-5712 GCA_963577795.1 Planctomycetota bacterium
CCACGGAACAAGACCTGTCCGGTGTCGATAATCCGGTTCTCGTAGCCGAGTTCGGCAAGCTCGCGAGCCAGAACCGCTTCGAGCCCCATCGTGGAGGTAGCAATCAGATCAAATACCATGTGTCGTATGCTTTCCCTATTCGCTCATCCATTCGATTAATTGTTTATTTTTACCAAGGAACGATAAAGAAAGAATGAGCCTCGAGAGAGAACAAAAGATATTCATCCCATGGCGCTGCTCAGCATGGCCTTGAGGGCTACTCTTTTATGGCTCAAAGCGAAGAGGATAAATCGATCGTCCCGATCGCGAAAAAAGCATCTAGCCTAGGCTGCGGATTCGCGAAAGGTAACAAGCTTGGCTTGTTGGACGTCCCAGAGCTTCAGTCGAAGACAGCGATAGACATCCACCGGATTTAAGGTAGTTGTTGGAGGAGACTGTAATTCTTCGATCCCTGCCATTGCCTCCGGCAAACGATAGAACGGAATACGGGCATTCAAATGATGCACGTGATGGTAGCCGATGTTCGCTGAAAACCAGTGCATTAACGGACTCATCTTCATATAGCTTGAGGAGTGCAATGCTGCATACACATAATTCCATTCCTCGCGGTCACGGATTTTAACGCCCGGAAAATTATGTTGTGCGTAAAACAGATACGCACCTAACGCCGATGCAATCGCACTCGGCACAAGAACCCCCAATAACATCATTTCCCAGGCATAGATCGCAAGGTACACGATCAGTCCAAGATGCACGACAAGGGCAATCGCCGAATCAAAATGCCGCTTTGGATTCGTAAACAAGGAACGTAAGCACATTCCATAAAAGAAAATCGTGATGTAACCCAAGGCAATGGTGACAGGATGTCGCGACAAGGCATACTGAATCTTTTCCTTCGCGGAAGATGTTTGATACGATTCGATCGTCATCAACGGGTAAGACCCAATACTCGCGCCAAAAGTCTTAGCATTATTTTTATGGTGGTGATTATGCGTTCGATTCCAGATACTGGGTGGGTTCATTGTCACCATCCCAAAGATATAAAATAAGGCTTGTGCGGCCTTTGAGCCATTCAAAATTGAATGGTGCTGGAAATCATGATAGAGCACAAAAAGCCGTGTGGTGACAAATCCCGCCAAAATGCTGGCGATGATGCGCAAAGGAAGAGACTGCATGACACAGGCTAAAGTGAGCAAACTTGCGAGAATAATGATCGTAGATAAAACATGCCACCAACTAAGCAGAACGTTTTCTTGGGTGTACTTCTTCGTTGCTTGAAATAATTGCTTGGTGTCTCGCATCTTTAAATCTCTTTCTTCCCGGTGAACAAGTGTTGTGAAATCCACAACAGGATTGGGTATTCCTTCTGGTTGCAATTCTTTGATAAAAGATGCACTGCGAGCCTATCGTAGCTCAGAACCGTATGCGTTCCAAGAGATGCGCGACGGGGCAGAGCATCCTCGGGGAAAACAACAAATCCAACAATGCCAATTATGGATGGCCACCAAAATTAGCTAGCAAACCCGAGAAAATGGCGTATGCTAGCCTTCGGAGGCCAGAACCCGGTCCTGTTGGACGATGAGAATGAGGGACCCAAAGCCTCGATTTCCTGACTCCAATCGCTAGGTACCGGCACTCACAGTGCCCACCTGTGCGACCTCCATCTTCGCAAGCGTGCCTTTAATGGCCCCAAGCAACGCTTCGACATCGCTCTTATCGATACGACCGATGTTGCCGATGCGGAAGCAATCAGCGTCGCTCACCTTGCCCGGATAGATCACAAACCCCGCCTCGTTGAGCAGGTCGTAAAATTTTTCGAACTGAAAGTTCGGATCCTCTGGATAGCGGAACGAGGTGATGATGTAGCCCTGCAATGCAGGATCGACATACTCGATAAAGCCGAGCGACCGCATTCCCGCCAAGAGCGTACGGTAGTTTTCTTCATAGCGTGCCGCGCGACCGCTTACGCCACCCTCCTGGTCCAATTCCCGCAGCGCCTGATGAAAGGCGAGAATCGTGTGTGTGGGCGGTGTGAAGCGGAACTGTCCATTTTTTTCGAGACCCTCCCACTGCGCGAGCAGATCGAGACTCAACGTCCGCGACCAGCCCCGCGTCTCTGTCAGCGCCTCCCGGCGACAGATACAGAAACCGAAACCAGGCACCCCTTCAATGCACTTGTTGGCCGAGGAGACAAGAAAATCAATCTTGGCTGCCTCAAAGTCGAAGGGCACTGCACCGAATGCGCTCATCGAATCGACGAAGTAACAGCGTCTGTGCTGACTGACCACCTCACCGATTGCTTCAATCGGATTGATAATACCCGAGGTGGTTTCGCAGTGAACGACTACCACCATTTTGATCTCAGGATCTTCGGCAAGTGCTTTATCGACCGCCTCGACGCACGGCAGTTCATTTTCGCGATACTTCTGCACGACCGTTTTGATCCCGTACACCTGGCCAATTTTGACAATCCGATCGCCGTAGGACCCGTTGACCACGGCGAGCAGTTTGCCTTCCGGTGGCATCGCCGAGGCAATCACTGCTTCGACACTGAACGTGCCACTGCCCTGCATCAGGATCGCTTCGTAACCCGCCTGTTGGGAAACGCCCGCTACGCGGAGTAGTTCCTCTCGTAATTCGCGGACCGCGCCAATAAATTCTACATCGCGCGAACCGAGATCACGCAGCATGGCCTGTTTGACCGAAAGACTGGTGGTCAGCGGTCCGGGGGTAAAAAGTGGTTTGTCTTCGGGCAAATGATTCATGCAGCAATTCTCCGTTATCAAACGTGTCCGTTCTCGTTCAGTTCCGATAATTTATCAAGAAATCGATTGTATCTCTCCTACATCGCCGGCCATCGCAGTTTGGCGCAACTGATCGGCAACAGCAGCAATCGATTGTTTCACGATGCGTACCGCTTCGTCAAGTTGATCCGGGGTGATCGTGAGCGGAGGCGTGAGCGTCAGGACCCGGCCCGCCGAAACTTTGAAACTCAGGCCTCGTCGCAGGCATTCAAACAGGATCCGCTCCGCCGCATCGCAACTGCCCGGTGGCTCGGTACAAATTTCGACCGCGATTGCCAGACCAAAACTGCGGACATCACCGATCAGCGGTTCGCTGCTGGCAAAGTCTTGCAGTTGCTCCATCAATCGACGGCCTAAAGCAGCGGCGGCGGCAAGCAGCCCCTCCTGTTCGATGACCTCGAGCGTGGCCAATCCGGCGGCAGCCGCAAGCGGACTTTTTTCGTGCGTGTAGTGTCCCACCGAACGCTCGGCTACAGCGCAGCATTCTGCGCGGGCGATCACCGCTGCCAACGGAAATAAACCACCTCCGAGTCCCTTGCCGAGTACCAGGATATCGGGAACCACGCAGAGCTGCTCGCAGTAAAACCAACTCCCTGTGCGGCCGAGGGCGATCGGTATTTCATCGAAAATAAGCAGCGCGCCATAGCGATCGCACAGCCTGCGGACCTCCTGCCAATACGCCGCCGGCGGCGCGTCGAGGGTTGTGCAGCGGATCGGCTCGGCAATCACCGCCCCGATATCACCGTGTTCAGAGAGCAATTGCTCGATCGCGGTGGCATCCTCGACCGCCTCGGGCCAGGGAACGTGCAGAGCGCCGGGCAAAAGCGGTCCGAGCCCCTCACGGAAGTGGGCTTCTCCTCCGATCGATATCGTCTCGAGCGTTGCCCCGTGGAACGAGTCCCACATGGAAATTGTTTTATGGCGACCCGTGGCATAGCGGGCCAGCTTCATCGCGATCCCGACCGCTTCTGCGCCACCCGGAGCGAAGAGAACTTTATTGAGACCCTCAGGTGCAATCTCAATCAATCGCTCTGCCAAGCGGACAGCCGGTTCATTGGTGTAGCGCCGCGGGCAGAAGGGCAATCGTTCGAGCTCTTCCTGCACTGCCGCCTTCACGTGTGGGTGTCCGTAGCCGATCTGATGCGCACTGTTGCCGTGAAAATCCATCCAGCGGCGGCCGTCCACGTCTTCAAGATAAATGCCCTCCGTTCCCGTCAGACCGCTCAGGCAGGGCGTCGAGAGCGCCTGGTGAATAAAGGCCTCACTGTCGCGGGCTAGAAGCGCGCGATTTTCAGCGCCGAGTTGCTGCTGCCACTGCAGCCGATGCGGGGAAAGGTTCATATCCCCCTCGCTCACATCGGGCTGATAGCTGAGGTCTTTTTCCTTTTGTTCCGAACGCCCTTCCTGCCCTTGATCAGTGGCCAAAAGATCGGCATTTTTGACATCTCTCGGCAGCTCGCCGGCAACAAGTGCGCGTATTTTTTTCAGGCAGTCCTGCTCAAGCCGCTCGTACGCCTCGCGCGAATAAAAGGCAAAATGCGGCGAGAGGACCACCTGTTCCATTGCTAATAGTGGGTGACCATCGGCGAGCGGTTCTGTGGTGAACACATCGAGCCCTGCTCCGGCAATCTCTCCCTGCGCGAGTGCTTCGACCAGCGCCTGCTCATCGATCAGCGGTCCGCGCGAGACATTGACCACAATCGCCGTCGGTTTCATCTTCTGCAGCGCACGCGGACCGAGCATACCGCGAGTCTCATCCGTTAGCACACAGTGGAGAGAAAGAAAGTCGGACTGCTCGATGAGGCGATCGAAGGAGACGAACTCCAAGGATTCGGCGTGATCGACAGGCAGCACGTAGGGATCATGAATCAGCCGCCGCATCCCGAAGCCGCTTGCCCGGCGAGCCATGGCCCGGCCGATGCGGCCGAAGCCGACGATCCCGATCGTTTTGCCCGCAAGATCCACGCCCTGATATTTTTTCTCAGGCCAGAGCCAGCCCGCCGCCTTAAAATCCCGATCCACTCGCGGGATTTTCCGCGCAACAGAAATTAACAGTGCGAAGGCCTGATCGGCCACGGTCTCCGTTCCATAGTCGGGCGCGTGGACCACCGGAATCCCGCGCCCGGCTGCTGCCTTCAGATCGATGCTGTCGACCCCCACCCCGTACTTCACAATGCCCCGCAGGTGTGGCGCGGCGGCAATCACAGCGGCAGAGATCGGCGCGTAGCAGGTGTAGATCAACTCGGCATCCGCGGCCTCTTGGATGAGCACTTCCTCAGCGTCGCTGGGGGCCGTTTTGATCCGGCAAAGCGCTTCGAGCTCGTGGATCACACTACCACCCATCTCCAATTCGGCATCGGTCCGCAGTAGCAGCGGTCGCTTCAAACCAGAGGGAGCAGTTGGCATAAAAGAGTTTACCCTACCAGGGCAGCGAAAAGGTTTTGACAGTGGTCATGAACTTGATCGCTTCGATCACGCCTTCTTTGATACCCAGTCCCGAATCTTTCACGCCCCCGAAGGGCGAACATTCGATCCGATAACCGGGAACCTGATTGACATTCACCGTGCCTGAGCGGATTTGCTTCACCGCACGGAGCGCCGCATCCATATTCTGGGTCACGATGCCACTAGAAAGCCCGAACTGGGAACTGTTGGCCAACGCGATCGCGTCATCCAGATCGCGGACGGCCATGATCGGTGCGAGCGGTCCGAACGATTCTTCGACGACCATCTCTGCATCCCGTGGCACATCGGCAATCACCGTCGGCTCAAGCAGTGCCCCTTCACGATTTCCACCAGCGAGTACTTTGGCGCCCTGGGCCACGGCCGCTTTGACGCGATCTTCCAATTCAATCGCCGCCGGTTCGTCGATCACCGTGCCGACCCGCGTGGCCTCATCCGCCGGATC
>CAUZBD010000179.1:0-5682 GCA_963577795.1 Planctomycetota bacterium
AGGCTAAAAAAATTTTACTTAAGACGCGACAACATACTTAGCGACACCGTATTCCGTGGTACTCCAGCGGCATCTGATAATCCCTCCGCAACGGATGCCCTTCCCAGTCCTCAGGACAGAGAATCCTCCGTAAGTCGGGATGCCCCATAAAGTGGACGCCGGAGAGATCGTAAACCTCGCGTTCATGCCAATCGGCGGTCCGCCAAATGTCGGTCACCGAGGGAACCTCCGGGAGGCACCCCTCTTGTCCATCTTTCCAACGCGGCAGGATGACTTTAAGGACCAGACTCGACTTATGTGTCACGCTCCAAAGGTGATAAACCACCTCCAAACGCGGCTTTCCTTCTTGCTTCGCTATTTTTTTAGGATCGGCCTCAAAATAATCCACGCCACTAATGCAGGAGAGGTAATCAAACTTCAGATCGGGCTCATCGTGCAAGTAGCGACAAACTTCCGGCAATCCGTCTGCAGATACCTCCACCCAAGGATCGATCGCGTCTAAATGGACGGCCAAGATCTGCTCCCCAAATTTATCCTGAAGCCGGGTTACTAAATTCTGTTCGCTCATCGCACCCTTCCCTAACGTTCTTTCGCCACTCTCGGTCCCGCGACCGCCCGAACCCAATCGAACGCCCCGGTTTTCCACTCGTAAGCAAAACCGACAAAGAGGACCACGAAAAAGAACAGGGTGGCAAGGTAGACATAGAGGGTGAAACGATCAATCGAACGGCGGAGTTGCTGACTGGCGGGCGTTGCCACACCTGCTTCTGCCGGGGCCTGGCTGTCCTCGTCCGCTCGATCTGGTAAAGCCATCCCTAATTCATTAAAGAGACCTTTTGCCGAGGGCGACAATAACGACTTATTTTTCCCTTTGGCCTTCCCGTCACCATCAGCCTGCTGAACCTCATCGGCGACAAACAGCGGCATCCGGACATCGGAAAGTTGGGTTTGCTTACCAAAAACAGTTGCTGCCGGGAAGAGAAAAGCGACCTCTGCGTCGAAGACGATAAAAACAAGTGCAACGACATAAAACCGCAGATCAAACTGCACAAAACTCGAACCAATCGCCGGCTCACCACATTCGTAGATTTCTTTTTTCTCAGCGTGGGGATCGTGAGGACGCACAAACCGTCCGATAAATAAATGGACAAAAAGGAAAATGGCGCCTACCGCGAGAAACAGCGTCAGGTAGGCAGCGATTGCAGTTGGAGAAGCCATGGTTTCAAGGACTCGCAGCGGAACGAATAGCAGCCTATTTTAGGTGGTCCAATACCCGAAACAAGGCACCTCCTTCCGAGTGGGGCCGAACACATTTGACGCCTAGGGACTCGACTCGGCGTCTCCGCCATCAAGTGACTGCCGGGTTCCGGTTTCTACCACCAGAGGCTGTCTCCCACCAAAGCCCTCTTGTATCTCGTGCCAATGGAGCAACTCGGGTTCGTCCAATTTCCAGCAGAGAAAAACAACTCGCCCGTCCATCATCGATGGAAAATCAACCAACCCTTCGACGCCCCCTTTAGGCTCCACCCCTAAGTCGCGAAGCTCCTGCACATATTCATCGATTCGCCGGGTATCGCGCTCCAATTCCTCCTCTATCTGCACCAATTCCTGGCGGTAGAGGTCATCTCGGTTTTCGTCCCGGCCCGCAAGTAATACCGAAAGCCGCTCCTTCCGCTCCAAAACCTCATTAGAAAGAGAGGAAAGGTCCTGACAGATGGCTTTAACGAGCGGCAGTGTTGCGTTCGCCTGCTCGACTGTGAATGTTCGTTTGAATTCGACTTGGGGCTTGTTCATTGTGTTTCAATCACCTGTTGTTCAGGGCCAGCCGATTCGCGCCACTCAATGTCGAACGATTCTGCCGACATTTTCATTTCCCACACTTACTGATTCGGTCCTCCATGAACCGGTTCTACAATCACCTTCGAATCTGCCACCGCCGTCGGATTCAATGTGGACCTACCCCAGGCAATGTCGACCGGTAGCCTGGAAAAATCAACGATACATCCATCACGGCTATAACAACTTAAATCGTGCGTTGCGCCCATAAATATACAGTCGACCGGACAGGGTTCTACACAAAGCGCACAAAACATGCACTTGGAGTAATCGATGGCAAACCCCGTCACTTTGAATCCCTTACCACCCTCAACTCGCTCTTTGCCGATATAGATACAATCGACCGGGCACACCTTCGCACACTGATCACATGCAATACAGGTAGTTAAATCGTACCGATGAAAACCACGGTATCGATCGGCCACCGGCACAGGCAACTCGGGATATTCAAAATGCTGTGTGAACGCTTTTCGTTCTGGATCGTAGGTCCGAAACCAGCACCGGGCCGTCACATACAACCCGTGGGCTACGGTAAATACTGCCGTGAACACATTCCTAAACCAATCCTTCATCGCGCTCCTCGTCTTAACAGTTCGGTAGGTGTTACCGGTTTGTTATAAATTAGATTTTCTTAATCGTCACAAAAAATTATAGGTACTCAAACCCCGACCGCAACCATCGCACACAGGCAAACGCCCAACAGGCGAGACCACCTTCTCGGCCTGTTAGATGATTTGTGGCAGAGACGAGACAACCTGGCTTTTGTCTACTTTTTGAGTCTAGCCAACATAGTTTACGCATCGAAATCGGACCAAGAGTCAATGGGCAATCGGTCGCCTGGGGTGTTGCCGCCCCGAACGCGAACCTGCGGGAAAGGCACCATCCTCACCCCTCGCACGAGACGGGCTCCACTCCAAAAGGTCCTTTGCCGTCAAACCGGACAGACTGTCCCCCCCGTTTTGGCTGCCCATGCCGGTAAGACACCTTTGCCTGAGAAAAGATCTTTTTAACTGATTTCAAGATATAGACTTGCGTGCATTGAAGCAGACTTTTTTCACTAAGTGATTAAAAAAAAGCACCTAAATGAACCCTCTTTTTCCTCCTTACCGTCACCAATTGCCCGCTTTTTTAACGAAAATCAAAGCCTTTGGAGGCTGTTCGCTTGACTCTTGTCATGGACGGCGTAGAGTGAAATGAACGATTTGCCTGCGTTGATGGGTCGCAGGCAGCTTGGAAAAGGATCCAAGAGGATCAAGGCTACCCATATCGCATTAACGCCAATTGATGGGACTGCACCTCGAGGAGTTAACCGAAGGAATCGGCAATGTTAGTGTTATCGCGAAAGAAAAATGAGAGTATCGTGATCAATGATGATATCACGATTGTCGTCGTAGAGATTCGTGGTGATAAGGTGCGCCTGGGTGTTGAGGCTCCCAAAGAAATCCCCGTGCACCGCCGTGAAGTCTATGATGCCATTCAGCGTGGTGCTACGGTTGAAGTGCCTGCCAAGGCAGCTGAGGAACCCGACGCTGCGGGTTCTGCATAATCCTCTTCTCAGCGCGGTATTCAATTTTCCTCTGGTTTTCTTTCACTACGCGCGCTCGTGCTGTCTCGGTTTATCTATTACCGATGCTGGTAAGTCGGCTGGTAAGTCGATAGAGGACTGGGTTCCCAGGGAACTTGGTACTTGACGATCGCAACGGAATTTCTTTAATGTTGCAGGCAGGCAGATCGTTATCGTGCCACGTCTGCTGCGGCCCCATCGTCTAGCGGTCTAGGACTCCGGCCTTTCACGCCGGCAACACGGGTTCGAGTCCCGTTGGGGTCACTTACATCGTCAAGCTGTCGATATCGACTTGCCACAAGGCATCGCGCTGATCGGGCTAAGTTGTTTGTTGCCTACTCTCGGCCCGTCCCCCGAGAAGCAAAATCTTGAGGGACTGTAACAGCGGATCCTTTTTGCACCGCTTAGACACGAAGGGGTATCCCCGGGCTGGTGCGGTAAACGCGAAGAACGCAAGCAAGTATCCAAACCGACAATTTCTGAGAGGGCGTCACCAGGTCAGTTTATGCACACCCGCAGATTGGGAAACACGGAACTGAACTTCACCGCGATCGGACTGGGAACGTGGGCAATCGGCGGTGGGAAGTGGAAATTCGGATGGGGGCCTCAAAATCCAGGCGAAGCGGTCGATGGCATTCTGGCTGGGCTGGAATTGGGAATCAACTGGATTGACACAGCGCCCGTGTACGGTAATGGCGAGTCCGAAAGCCTCGTAGGCCGCGCGTTAAAGCAGACTGCGAGTAACGAGGTGTTGGTTGCGACCAAATGCTCGCGCAAGGTGCTGCCTGATGGAAGCGTCGCTGGTGCGCTTGACGCCCAGAGTGTGAAAGCCGAATGTGAGCAAAGTCTAAAGCGTCTTGGTGTCGAAACAATCGATCTTTACCAGATGCACTGGCCCGATCCCGATCCACAAATCGAAGAAGGCTGGTCCGCCATGATCGAATTGAAGCAAGCGGGGAAAGTTCGCGAGATTGGAGTGTCGAATTTCAATGTCCAACAACTCGAGCGCGTGCAGGCGATGCATCCGGTCGCATCGCTTCAGCCTCCCTACAATATGCTCCAGCGCGAAGTGGAGGAGGATTTATTTCCTTATTGTCGCAGTCATCCGTTGGGCATTGTCTGCTATAGCCCGCTCGCGAAAGGGCTTTTGACGGGTGCAATGACCCGTGAAAGAGCAGCCGGACTGGACCCCACTGATCATCGAAGTCGTGACCCGCGATTCGCTTCACCTCAAATTGAAGAACATCTGCAACTCGTCGCAGCACTGCAAGCGATCGCAGAGCGAACGTCGCACTCCGTGGCGGAACTGGCGATTGCATGGGCCTTACGGCGAACGGAAGTGACGGCAGCGATTGTAGGAGTCCGCAACAGTGCACAAATTCGAGGTACTTACGCGGCAGCAGATTGGCACCTCGCTCCTGAGGAGCTTGATGAGATCGATCACTTACTTTTGAATCCTAGTGACAAATGAATTCTCTCCTTGATGGCACATTCCCATAAAAGGAAATGCGCGTCAGTAAAGGGAAATAGATCCTGGAAATCCTGCTCGCTTGGGTTGCCTATTTTGGCGTGCCAAGGTGTTCCATACCGCTACCGCTTCTACGTGGATCGGGGTAAACTGATCGTGTTGTCGGGGGTCGCTGGAACGTGAAGCTGTTCTCACGAAGCAACTCCCCAAGGCAGCGGATAAGTACGAAGCGAACCATCCGTAAAAAACGACTGAAAAAAAGCAGTCTTCGGCATACCATTGAATCACCAGGAGGCGGTCCTTTGAAAACAATTTCCCCGACTTTAACTGTCCTGCTCATCGGCTGCTGTTTTGCCTCTTCCGACCGGCTTTACGGCGAAACCACTAAAAACAATGAGAGAACTACCGTGAAACAACAAGATTGGGGTACCGCCGACGGCAAAGAAGTTTTCCTCTACACCCTCGAAAGTAAAAACGGAATCGTCTGCAAACTGACAAACTGGGGCGCTACGATCACCGAACTACACGTTCCCGATCGGAATGGCAAAGTGGAAGACGTGGTTCTCGGCTACGAATCGCTTGCCCGCTGGCTCGACAGCGACGGCGAGGGAAGTCCGAATCCCGCCTATATGGGCTGCACCGTCGGTCGCGTATGCAACCGGATCGACAAGGGTCAGTTTAAGTTGGATGGCAAAAGCCATCAGCTGGCAACGAACAACGATCCAAATCATCTCCACGGAGGAAATGTTGGCTGGGACAAGCAGGTCTGGAAGAGTGAACCGGTCGAGAACGCTGACGGAGCGGGTGTGAAATG
>CAUZBD010000180.1:0-5672 GCA_963577795.1 Planctomycetota bacterium
TGCCGGTTTGACGATCCAGGCAATAGGCGACGCCTGAAATATCTCCGAAGTAGACAGAGTCCTCAGTCACTAGGGCCGAGCTGAAGATACCGTCTTTTGGCGTATCCCCTTTTAGTCGTTGATGGTTCCGTCGACGTCTTCGCATTTCATTTCCGGGTTCGTATTTCCATTTGAGCTTTCCATTTGGTGCGATTTTATAAAACATTGGATAGGTTGCAGTTCCAAAGTAGGTGTATCCGTTCACAACTGCCGGTGTCGCATGAATGGCACCGACAGTTATTTTCGAATTGATAGTAGGAAACCGCCACTTGATTTTAAGATTCTTGGCATTGTCCACAGAGATCTTTTTTTCCACAGCGTTATGTCGTGTGCCCCGAGAACTGTAGTTGTAAGTTTTCCAGTCGCTCGAAGATGGATGGAGTACTGGATCGCCCGAACCACATCCCAGAATCATCGGCAGCAATGATCCGGACACACACATGGATGCGATTAAAAAAGACTTCATTTTTTTATTGTGTAATAAGTTGGCTCAGTCGTGTTCTTAGAAACGGTGCTCAGAGTTTAATGTGGATAATGAAGTTTGAATCAGGGCAAGGCAGGTCTGCTTCTTGATATCGGACACCACGAATCAATCAGATGTGTTTTCTCTAGAGTCAAGATTCTTTTTGGTGCGCAAGTAATGCCAGAAAAGTGCGGCTGTAATAGAAATACCAAGTATACCGGCTAGCGAAACGAGCAGGTGCCGCGCGGGATGTTTTTGCAACTGGGGTGGTATTACCCGGTTCGATTCGCCAGAAAGCCAATCGGGTTGGTCGACCGATGCATTTGCAGTGAGAACCTCTAGAATCTTTGCTGCCGGGCGTCTGCGCGCTTCCTCTGCTGTGTAGTCAGGTGAATTTGCCACACTGACAGCCTTAATGTTCTCTGCGTTGACGCGATAAAACTGTTGGAATTGATTGATCAACTGTAGGTGTCTCATTTCTTCCGCTTCCGTGCGGTTGAGTGGATAGTGCGGTGTGGGATTGGATGCGGTGTACCAACCACCAAGGTGTGTGGTTCCAGCAAAATCAACGTCGACACTCAGATAGACAGAGGCATTCCCTATCTTTTTTTGAATGGCATCAAGGTGATCGGGATCCATGATATGAACCTTCACATTATGAATACCTTGCACAATTTCTGAGACTTCGTCGGAAATTGTTTGCAGTTGTGGGGCAGAACTTACACTTTGTAAGCTTTTCCATGCGCCACTTTTCAATCGCTTCTGAAGTGTATCTGGAAAATTCAGCATCGGCTGACGATCGGAATTTAAAGATGTAGGGCGCAATTTATTCTGGTCGAGCAGTCGGTAAAGTTCCGAAATTTCTTCAAAATCAATGGCAGCGTAACCGACGCCTAGAGTATGTGTACCGTAGCCTGGCCAATAACTATCGTCAGAGGTTTCGATCGCCTCTCGGGGAACTACCAGGATAGTTTCAGAAATCTCTTGATGGGTAAAAGGACGCGAATAAAGCAGCGGAATAATCCACCCCGCAATACTTATCATGCTTGAAACTTCAGCAATTTCTTCCCGGCTTTCTCCGTGACGAATCAGCCAAAGCAGTCGGTCCTTGTCGATCTGCATCCATTTTGTCAGGAACGCTAATTCTTCAGAGAGATGCCGGAAGGGAGAAGAAAGATCTCGATGTGCATCCCAATTGATTAAAATACGCCGTCCCTCTTCAGGGAAAAGATTCTGATCGATCAAGTCTAAACGGGCATGACCGTAAGACCAGTTATGCCCCTGCGTAAAGCGGATCGTTGCGCCGGTTTCGGTTTTTCCGGGCCGTTGATAAAGCTGATTAATTTTTTCGTATTCCTGGAAAATTGGAATCAGCCGGGTTAAATTACGACCGTGTTGCACGACGCCTTGTTTCGATACGTAAGGTATCGCTACGGATTCTCCTTCAGCAACGCTTGGACCATAGGCAGGTAGTTTTCCAAATTGATAGGCTTCCTGCAGTTGACCCTGCCACTCCTTACGGTCCTGCCCAAAACGGTCTGCTGCCTGATAAAGTGGATCTAGATACCGCTTTGCCATCCAGAAACAGAGGGTCCCGTCCGTGCCACAGGCGCGCTGGAGGATTTGTGATTTTCCAGCGAAGAGAAAGTAGGCTGCGGCAATCCAATCGCTGGTATTCAATGCATGTATGAAGTTCCAGAATTCAGGATCTTCACTTTGAGTTGGAAGATCCCAGCGACGATTAGAAAGATCTTTAATGAGCGTATCACCCAGGGCCAAATTCCACAGATGCGCATTTTGAGCAATGCGTTCGTTGCGTACACGATTGACTTGCATCGATCAGCCAGGGGCAGTCTTGAATTTAGGGTTAAAAATATGCAGGACAGCTTCCCACTTTATTGTAATCTCGCTTTGCTTTTCTCCACAATGAACAGTTGAGAATAAATATTTTCAATATTCTATACGAGTTTTGCAGTGTTTGAGTTGGCAACCCCATCCCCAGAGAGAACGATATTTGTGCAGTGGTAACCCTACTCTCTCTTTGGACCTTTTACGGATTATCTGTTGAAGGATATTGAATCAGCGGGCATCTTCCGCAAGATCGAAAAGAGTTGTGTTGCGAGTGTTGTTTATTGTCTGCCGTTTGACCATTCCGCTACAATAGCAAGAGGATTTGTTCATTTGAGAAAATGAAGTTGGAATGTAATTTTGTTTTCGCTTTTTTGGTAGACAATCAAATCATAGGCCGATCGCTAAGTCAGGGAAAGTTGATTGTGACTAGACACGACTCTGCCTTTCAGATCAGAGATGCTCGTTCTTGGTTTTACCGCTTCGGTCCCTGGAGGGGACTTCTTTTCATTCTCATCCTAGGAACGGGCTTACTGAGCGTCTGGCTTTGGAGCGCACCAGAACGCGCAGCTTTGCCGGTTGTTGAGCGACCCCTTGAGGTTGCTAGCGATGGATTTGTGTCTTCAAAGGCATGCCTTGAGTGTCATCCCGACCAATATACAAGTTGGTATGCCTCCTACCATCGCACGATGACTCAGGTGGCATCACCAGAAAGTATGATGGGGCCTTTTACGGGCGAGAAAATCGATGTGGAAGGTGTTAAAGCAACATTCACTAAAGAGGGCGACCAATTTTTTTCCCACTTGCAACTGCCGCAGGAAGACGTAGAAAAAAAAACGATTGTGATGACCACCGGATCGCATCACATGCAGGTGTGTTGGACACCCACTGGCTGGCAAAGGGAATTAGAAATAATCCCCTTTGCTTATTTAAAAGAAGATCAGCGGTGGGTGCCAAGGAGAGCAACCTTTCTTCAGCCACCAGGAACCGATCCGAGTCATACAGAGAAGGGGAGGTGGAATCAGGCTTGCATTCGTTGCCACGCAACGCATGGCGTTCCTGGGATCGACTATATGCAAATGCATACACATGTTGCCGAATTTGGAATTGCTTGTGAGGCATGCCATGGTCCGGGAGCGGAGCACATTGCTTTCCATAAATCCATGGCCCGGGATCAAGAGGTGGATCCGATCGTCAATCCGGCCAAGTTGACCCACGAAAGGTCCACTGAGGTTTGCGGGCAGTGTCATCTGGTGTCGGCTATGATCGATGAACCAGGATATCTCAAAAACGGCTTTCCCTACCTTCCGGGTGAAGATCTTCGTACCGCACGCCGAGTGGGGGCCAGTGAGCATGGCGATGGCCATTTTTGGTCTGATGGTGTCGTGCGAACTTCGGGACGCGAGTTCAATGGAGTTCTTAATTCACCCTGTTATCAGAAGGGCGAATTGTCATGCATTTCTTGTCACTCGATGCATCAATCGAAGAATGATCTCCGAGATTCAAAGCAGTGGGCGGATGATCAGCTCTTTCGTGATGCGATAGGGAACGGTGCGTGTATCCAATGCCATACGGAATTTGAAAATTCAGGGCGACTCATCGCGCATACGCATCATCCGGAAGATTCGAATGGCAGTGTTTGTTACAACTGTCATATGCCACATACTTCGTACGGACTGCTAAAAGCAAGTCGGAATCATCAAATCGATAGTCCGGATGTACGGGACAGCGTTACAACAGGGAGACCCAACGCCTGTAATCTTTGTCATTTGGATAAGTCCCTAGGTTGGACGGCTGAATATCTCCAGAAGTGGTATGGGATAGAACCACCAGAGCTGAATGATTCAGAGCAAAAAATATCGGCAGTCCTACAATTGTTACTGGCCGGAGACGCGGGGCAACGTGCCTTGGCAGCTTGGCATATGGGTTGGCCCCCGGCACTTGAGGCAGCAGGTAAGGAGTGGCAGGCCCCGCACCTCGCCTGGTCGCTTGAGGATCCATACGACGCAGTGCGGTATATTACGCAACGCTCGCTTAGCCACTTGCCCGGATTCGAAACGTTTTTGTATGATTTTTTGTGTGATCCAGCACAGCGCAAAGATGCGCGTGAGCAGGTTTTGAAAATTTGGTCAGACCACACTAAGGCAGTTCCAGAAAACAGCGAATCGGTGCTCTTGGATAGCGAGGGAAATGTGTTGTTTCGCGAGCAGCAAAAACTACGGGACTCAAGATCAAATCGGGTAATCCGTTTAATTGAATAGGTTTTGAGAGATCCGTCCCTGATTGTGGTAACTCAAAACTCGAATATTTTAAATCGCCCCATCTATTTCTTTTGCTCTCTCGGTGGACGGTATCCCGCTTTTTCAAAACCGGAAGCCTGAGGGCGATACGCAGCGTCAAAGTCTGGATTGGGACAACCGAGAACGTTTTTAGCGGGATTTAGGGTGCCAAAAAGATCGATGGTTTCTCCATGAAGGAAGCAGCCTCGGACTCCATCCGCATCTTTGATATCGAGTTCATAGCGAGGAGCTGTCAGCCAACCCCCCGGTGCATTGTTCATCCAGAAGATGCAATCTTCAAAAACACTATCGACCCCTGAATCATCGACACCGTTCCGATTGCCAGTGAATGTACACTTTTTAACCACCACGCGGGATGTAGGAAAAACCGTCAACGTTCCGCCACCCCGTTTGGGTCGCCAGGGCGGCACTTGGCTGCTCCGTGTATCGTGTTCGCTATTCGATTTATTGTCTACAAAAAGGCAATTTTCAATAACGGCTGAACTTCCTCGTAGCATATCGATCCCTGCACCATTGATGGGGCAACTGTTGTTGCGAAAAACACAGTCTTTGAAGTGAACAGATTCTTTGCCTATCGTGCCTTTGTGTTCAATCGATACGCCGCCGGCACACGGACTCGCATAATTATCGTGGATTTCACAGTTCTCAATCGCAGGAAAAGAACGTCCGAAAATCTTAATGCCACCCCCATCGGCATAAAAAAACAATTTGTGCTTTCCCAAGCCAGCTACTTCTGGCTGAATTGCATATTTTGGGTCTTCGGAAAAAATCACGTGATTATTTGCACCCGTGATTTTAAATCCACGAAGCTTCGTTTTAGGACCAATGCCATCGCCAAAGTAAACGACATGATTGACAACGGCTGGATATCCTTCGTCGGCCTCTTGCGCAATTTTCGGGTTGGCAGCTGTGAGCGTTACGTCCCCCTCTGCTTCTAAGACGATGCCGTCGTGCTGTTTGGTGAACGCAATCAGAGCTTGCCGGTGTCTCGAAGGACGATAGATGCCTGAATGTACTTTGAT
>CAUZBD010000181.1:0-5664 GCA_963577795.1 Planctomycetota bacterium
CGCTGTCGCTTCCCGGATGGACCATCCGCCAATCGAGCAAGAGTTCAAAGTCGGCGTAATCTTTCTCGGTCGTCAAAAAGACTCCCTGGCCATCATTGATGATCACACCATCCGCAACGCGCCAGTGCTGATGGAGATTCGCATTGTCTGCCGCCTGTTTTTCTGCTCGCGCTGCTTCAGGAAGTGCCGCAAACTTTTTAGGATTCTCATGGCCCCGCCCCTGCCATCCGGAGAGGTCTTGCCCGTTAAAAAGGGGGACAAAACCCTCTGGCACCCGTTCATTGGCATGCACATGCCAACAGACGCTTACCGCGAGCGACAAGAGAAATATGCGTTGTCTCTGCCTGCCTTGCATTCGATTGGTCCCGCCGGGGGCAATAAAAGAAACTGCGTTTGCCCGCAAACTATCGAAACGGAGTTTGCCAGTGGGCCGTTCGCTACAAGCGAGGCACCGGCAATGCGTTGACGCCGGCGACTTTTTCCCGCAAATCGTTTCCATTACAGCAGTATTGGGGGGCTGGTTCAAGTGGTACGCGGCAGAACATATTGTTGGGGCGAATTTCAAAAAGTGAATATTCAGGCCAAGCAACGGTAATTTTTCATGTGGTTTGTGTCATAATATGGCCTCTGTTTGTTGAGTACGTTTGCGTGCCTTATGCTGCACAGAAGTTGGCGACCTTGGCTTAGGCATTGTCGATTGAGATGCTCAACGGCCAACATGCAGGGGTTAAGCAGGGCAACGAATCTATGGGGACCATCGCACATTATAAATTAGGTGATGTACTCGGTAACGGTACTGTTGGTACGGTGTATCGAGCGACCGATCAACTCACCGATCAGAGTGTGGCGATCAAAATTTTACTGCCACAGATTTTAGATGATTCGCATATCGCGGACCGGTTTCATCGTGAGATGTCCATTTTGGAAAAGCTGGATCATCCGCATATCGTCCATTATCTCACTGGAGGGACGGCAGGCGGTCGACCTTATTACGTGATGGAATTGGTCAACGCGGGCTCGCTTAAAGATCAATTGACCATTCACGGACATCTCTCCTGGCAACGGGCATGCCTCTACGGAATTCAAATCTGCTCGGCTCTACAGCATGCACACAATCATGGGATCATCCATCGAGATTTAAAGCCATCAAACCTCTTTATGGCTGAATCCGGAAGCCTCAAACTCGGTGATTTCGGGATTGCCCGGGATACCCATCAATTGGACCTCACAGATGTTGGTCTCACGGTGGGAACGTATGCCTACATGTCGCCTGAACAGATCTGTGCCGATACAAGTATCTCAGACAAAACGGATCTTTATGCCTTAGGCTGCCTGCTTTATGAGATGACCACAGGCGATCCACCTTTCGATGGGGCGAACTTTGCGAGGATTTTTGACCAGCATCTCAATAGCGATCCGCCTCAGCTTTGTGAAAAGGTTTCAGACTGCCCGGAAGAACTCGGAGCATTGATCGTACGACTCATGGCAAAGCACCCGGCGCAGCGACCATTCAATGCACGGTACGTGCAAGGTTTTTTAAAAGACCTTTTGGAACAGAAGGGCGGTCGTTATACTTCGCGGAGCCAAACATCTTCGGCTCTGAGCAAGGCCCGTCCATCCGGTTTATCTCCCTACGAAAACCATTCCTGGGGAACGATACTTGGATTGCTGGGGCTCATCGGCTTGATTCTGGCAGCGACCTTTTTCCTAAGGCACTTTATTTTTTAATTATACAAATCGCAGTCGCGATAGATACGAATCATTTCTTTATTGTCTCCGCCGGACTCCATCGATGCAGCACATTCTCGATCCCGATACCAATACCCTCAATGCTTGGGTCGACCAGCAAGGCCTCCCCATCTTCCGTGCGGCGCAAATCCGGCGATGGCTTTTTGCATCGCGAGCCGAGTCTTTTGCAGACATGACCAATCTGCCTCTGGCGTTGAGGAAAGAGTTGGAAACTCATTTTCAATGGTGGACGAGCCAAACCGCGACGCATCAAAAAGCGGAGGATGGTACCGAAAAATTACTACTGGAGTTGGCTGATGGGCACAGAATCGAATGTGTACTCTTACGTGAAGGCGAGCGACGGACCATTTGTATCAGCACACAGGTCGGTTGTGCGATGGGCTGTGTTTTTTGTGCCAGTGGTCTGGATGGTGTGGTACGGAATCTGACTGCCGGTGAGATTGTCGAACAGATGCTCAGACTCGGGCGCCTGCTACCAGAGGATGAGCGACTCAGTCACATAGCGGTGATGGGTATGGGAGAGCCCCTTGCCAACTTATCGAATCTTTTGCCAGCACTTGCGATTGCGTCACAGCAAGAAGGGTTGGGAATCAGTCCGCGACGGATGACGATTTCAACCGTGGGCTTACCGGCTGCGATGCATAGGCTGGCCGAATCTGCGGTTCCGTATAACCTGGCCGTTTCTCTGCACGCTGCCAACGATGCATTACGAGGTAAACTAGTGCCGGTGAACGATAAGTCGGGACTTTCCGCAATTCTTACCGCGGCAGACGAATACTTTGAGGCATCAGGCCGTCGGCTGACGTTTGAATACGTCTTGTTGGGTGGGATCAACGACCGGCGTGAAGACGCCCTTGAACTTGCAGGCCTATTGCGTGGTCGACCGGCACTATTGAATTTAATTCCCTACAATCCGGTTGCGGGTCTTCCCTATCAAACTCCGACGGCAGAAGCGGTCGACACGTTTTCGGGCCTTCTCAGCCAGCGCGGGATCAACATTCAAATTCGCCGCCGCAAGGGATCGCGAATCGATGCGGCATGCGGACAGCTGCGGCGTACCAAGGCGGGAGCCGCCGAATAACTCAGTTTCCACTACGCAGCCGGAATCAATGCCTCTCTCGCAGTAGAATCAGTTTTGATTTGGTATTCCGGCACCAAACGTCATGCCCATCAGCGGCATCGCCCGCAGGATATTTTGCTCCACCGTGATCCGTGCGCGAATGCCACTGGGTATTTGCTGGATACCGTACTTGATGGCATCTTTCTCCTGCAATATTCCGGCAATCGGTAGGTACATCGCCCCATTCTCCTCATCGACCTTCACCGCAAACTGCATAATGGGTCCCAGATTAATGACCGCTTCAGCAGGTTCGGTGACTTCGTTGCTGGCTTTGGCGGATGCATCAATTACTTTTTTAAGATCATCGATCCCATTTCCACCCATCGCAAGATAAATGCTTTCCGCATTCACACCGATGGCTATCTCCAATCGTTCACCAAACAAATCCTTGGCTTCTTCATAGGTCATCGGAATATTCTTCCAAGTATGGATGCGATAAAACGCGTGATTTTCTGCCTCCCAGTCGGGACCCGGGACACCCATCTGCGTACTTGCCATCTCGATGAGTTGCTTGAGGGCACCCTCTACAGCATCACCGTCACTCACCTGCGCTCCCATCACGATCGTGGACTTGGCATTGAGCATCATCGCAAATCCCGCCTGAAAGCCATCGGAACGCATCGTATCAAAAAACACGTTCAGTAACTTTCCTAGTGCTTCTTTCGCGGTTGTTTTTTGGTCGTCTGACAAATCATCCGCATCATCAATCTCACGGATCATCTGTTTTTGCGACATCTTTTCCTGGTCATCGATATACTTGATATCGTATTCAGTCGGTTTTCCTGTCATGTGTGCCGCGCCGGCGATGGTTGCATCGAGGTGCAGAAAACCAGCGTGTGCAGATTTCCCCTTCTGAAAACGTTTGTAAGAGTTCGCAGTCTGTGTCTCTGCAACCGCAGTAGTCGAAAAATCAAGATAAACATTTTTTTGGTCGTGGTCGATGCCGACACCTACTGTGATGTCTTCTGTTTGATCCATCCATTGGCTAAGTTGAGCAATGCTGGCTTTCATCATGGCTCGCTCGGCTTCTATATCACTTCCAGCCTCTGCAACACCGGCAAGCTGTAATTGGCTCATGAGTTCGAAAAAACCGATGAACTCCGCGCGCTTTTCTTTGGGAATATTTTGCACATCTGCCCGCCCGGCAAAGACATACTTGCTCGGTAGATCACCGGCGAGCGAAGCCGGATCTTTAGGGACGCTGGCCAGGTGTTCTTTTTGATCTGTAAAATAAGCCCAACCGTCTCCCGCCTTGGCATACATGGGATTTGCAGCTGCCTTGAGCAGGAGAATACCATCTCCCACATCTTCAGTCTTTGCCCATGCTGCTGGCAGTGCGCCGAGAAGTTTCTCAAGATCCGTGACTGGAAGACAAGCAATCCCGTAGGGTTCTGCTTGCCCTAACTTGATATCGACAACGATTGGTTTGGTTTTATCGAGTCCAGCGAGTGGTTTCCCCCCGGTCAATTGCATTAATTGCAACTGGATCATTTGCTGAGCGTTCGGGAAGCCCACTATTTCACCGATAACGGCTGCATGCTCCATCAGGTTGTCGTAGCCGCTGATCGATACAACAGCGACCGAAGGATCATCGTCGCCGAGAGCGACGGAAAAAAAACAGGAGGTAAAAAGAAGCAAGCTGCACAAAAATAGCGGGAAAAAACGCGCAGGGTGTCGCATGAAAAAAGTCCTCGTTTTCTTTGTTCTGTGGTTCTCTGTTCCTTAGTACTCAGGCAGGCTGCAATAACTTAAGCATGCCTTCCGCATTGTACCCCGCAAGTGGTCCGTTCGGGCAGGTACCGTGAGGCAAATGGAGCGAATCGGAATGAAAATAGCAGGTATCTGTGGGCCGCGTTCTGTATCGCTCGCCGGACACCCCTTTTCAGCCCCACCGTGCTTGCGGGAATTGACCGAAATGGAACGTTCGCGCAGAGACGATTCCTCTCGATCAATCCACCGGTGCAAGTGGAGAAAGCGATACGAAACAAACGCATTCAGCGACATTTGGCATACGATTTGGGCAATCGCTGCAGCATTCCTGTTCGTCGATCAACGTTCGCGGTAGGTGATGCGACCCTTGGTCAGATCATAGGGAGAGAGTTCCACTCGGACTTTGTCTCCGGGCACGATCCGAATGAAAAATTTACGCATGCGACCGGCCACGTGGGCAATCACCTCATGCCCTCCTTCGATTTGAACGCGAAAACGCGTATTGGCTAAAGCCTGTGTGACCGTTCCCTCGACTTCTAACGCTTCTTCTTTCTCTTTGGCCAAAATGAGGCTCCTGTGGTGGTAAGTGGATTTTCAATATCGGGGGTCTTGGAAATCTCGAACCCCTATCATATCGGACTCGCCGTACCCGTCTAGAGCGATTGCGCGTGGGCTTTTTTCGACACCGAATGAAACACCTTAGCAGATTGCCTCAAGGCCACGCTCAACGTGGGCAAAGATTTCGTTCGCTTGTTCGATTCCGACAGAAAGACGTATGGTTCCGCTGTGGATTCCGAGTTGCTTTCGCTGACTTGGCGAAAGTTCCCGGTGGCTTGTCGATTCTGGATGGCTCAGTGTTGTTTTTAGGTCACCGAGCGACGGACAAAAAGGGATCTCTGGAGCAAGTGCATGAATGAATTTTTCGACAGCCCCCATGTCACCTGCCAAGCGAAAGGTAAGCATGCTTCCAAACCGACTTTGACCGCCGGGAGTTGAAAACTGTTTTTGTGCAAGCCGTTGATGTGGATTATCCGCCAAGCCCGGATAATGTAATTCGCGGATGGCGGAATGTCCGACCAATCGCT
>CAUZBD010000182.1:0-5641 GCA_963577795.1 Planctomycetota bacterium
TTGAGGGTGGCAAGGACGAGGCAATCGCCATCCTCTTTCGCAACGAAATCGGGCAGTCGCGGGAGATCCGTCGTGGGGAACTGCGTCTGGAAGTCGCCCGGGTAGCAGGTTGGTTGCAACAACAGGAGATTGGGCCTGGGGATCGGATTGCAGCCTGGATGCCAAATCTTCCAGAAACCGTTGTGATGCTCCTTGCCGCCGCGACGCTGGGAGCCACCTTCTCTTCCTGCTCACCCGATTTCGGAATCCAAGCCGTCGTGGAGCGGTTTGGACAAATAGAACCTGTACTACTCTTGGTAACCGATGGTTACATGTATGGCGGAAAAACATTTGAAGTCTTGCCAAAAGTGCAAAAACTGCTTGAAAGTGTGCCTTCGATTCAGCATACCCTGGTGGTCCCTTACAGTTCCGAACCCGTCAACCGGATCAACGTACCCAATAGCCAATGGTGGGATGAGGTCGGCTCGACGGGTACACCGCTTGAATATCTTCAACTCCCGTTTGACCATCCTCTCTACATTCTTTATTCGTCTGGCACGACCGGTACACCCAAGTGCATTGTCCATGGAGCAGGTGGAACACTCCTTCAACATTTAAAAGAACATCGTCTGCATACGGATCTGCGGGGAGGGGATCGACTATTTTATTTCACCACCTGCGGATGGATGATGTGGAATTGGTTAATCAGTGGACTGGCAACAGGGGCGGCAATCGTGCTTTATGACGGTTCACCCATGCAACCTGATGCAAATGTACTCTTTCAATTGGCCGAGGAATTGGAAATTGATGTGTTCGGTACGAGTGCCAGCTATCTGACCGCACTCGAAAAAAGTGGCGTGCGTCCAGGAAAACAATATAACCTTGGACGGTTACGGACGATGCTTTCCACCGGATCACCATTGAGTGATGAGAGTTTTGCCTATGTTTATCGGGAAATCAAAGCTGATCTCTGTCTGGCATCCATTTCAGGAGGGACCGATATTATTTCCTGTTTTGTACTGGGAAATTCCAATCTCCCTGTAAGGCGCGGCGAACTACAGTGTCGTGGTTTAGGGATGGCCGTCGACATTTTTAATGCCCAAGGAAAATCCCTTGTGGGTGAAAAAGGGGAGCTTGTCTGCACACGTCCTTTTCCTTCCATGCCGCTTGGATTCTGGCGAGATGAAACGGGAAGTCGCTACCACAACGCATATTTCGATCGCTATCGCAATGTCTGGTGTCATGGTGATTTTGCGCAGCTCACCGAAGAAGGGGGAATGATAATTTACGGTCGCAGCGATGCTGTTTTGAACCCTGGCGGTGTGCGGATTGGCACTGCTGAGATTTACGCCCAGGTCATCTTGGTCGACGAGGTCGTCGATTGTGTCGCTGTGGGACAGGAATGGAAAGGTGATAGCCGAATCGTCCTCTTTGTCCAACTGCAAAAAGGATCCTTAATGGATGCGCCGCTCGAAGAAAAAATAAGGCGGCAGATTCGTTCCGGAGCCAGCCCGCGGCATGTGCCGGCCGCCATTTTAACCGTTCCAGATATTCCCAAAACAAGAAGTGGGAAAATTTCCGAATTGGCCGTACGCAACGCCATCCATGGTCACCCAATCGACAATCTAGAAGCGTTGGCCAACCCCGAGGCGCTGCATGGGTTCACTTCGCGAGATGAGTTGTCCTGAAGGGCGTGCTCGGTGTTGCGAAATACGACAACCCGGTTCCGCAAAACCGGCTGCATCTAGTCGGTTCAATGACGCCAAAGCGTGGAAAATATTGTATTCAAATTCATTCATCTTCAATTGGAGTCGGGCTGATAGGATTTGAACCTACGACCTCTGCGTCCCGAACGCAGCGCTCTAGCCAAGCTGAGCTACAGCCCGATCTGCTACCGCAGAGAAATCATTTTAGACCGCTACTGGCAAGGGGCAAAGGGTCGTGGGAAGATACCTCGGCCAAGAAACGCTTCTTAGACGCCGCCCTGCCCGCCAGCTTCCGCTGTTTCAACATCCCCTTCTGATAATGCAGGAAGCCCATGTTGCGTCTCTTCGTCGAGTTGGACCTCGTCAAGTTCAACCCCATCGACATGTCGCCGCAGCAACAGATAAACGGCGGTCATCCCACTGAAAAGAAAACCAACTGCAAACGCCGTGGTGAGTGTGCGTAAACAACCATGCCAAAATCGAATAAGATTTTCTCCCCATCCAGCGACTCCTTGTAAATCACCGTGGAATAGTTCGATGAATCTTTCTGATGACAAGCCCCACGCCAGCGACCAGTGCGTACAGTGCACTAATAAACTAATTATTCCATGCACAAAGACCCAACCGATCCCGCCAAGCAAGGTTGCTATGAGGATATAAAATAGGTAGTGAAAGGGACGTTGAAACACATACGCGTAACTGCGACTAATGGCATCAAACGCGTCCGTTCCTTCGGTGCTGATCGTAGAGAACATCAAGGGCCAACCGAAAATTAAGCCCAAAATGAGAATTGCCATCATAAAGCCAAGGCAAATGACTAAGGGCCAAAGGATGCCTGCAACCAGAACACCAAAATTAAGATTTGAAAAGAGTCCGAGCAATGCGATTGGAACCCCCAATCCAAAAATACCAAACAGCGGGATGAGTGGAGCAGACATGTAGGAACAGTACCTTTGGCGGGCGAATCGTCCGGCACTTTTAAAGCTGAGCATTTCATCTTGTGTGAGTTTGACTGCCACGATACGCGCTATCATTGCGCCAAAATATCCCCAAATCACTAAAGCCCAACCGCCACAGACGAGAGCATACGCTAGCCCCCGGTAAGTAAGATCTTTGTGAAATAGCATCTGAAATGGAAAGGTTAATTCGGTTGCCGTTGCTTCTGCAACTCCAAGAATCTCCCCGATAAAAGGAGTCCTGTTAAGGTCTGCTAAGGCCCCTGCTCCAAAATAATCGGCGTAAGCTTCATTTCCTGTCGCGCCCATCTCCCACGGCCAGGGTGGCACGGTTCCTTCATGACGGGCAGCCAATTGCATGAGTACTGGGTCGGCAAGGATGTGGACACCTGTTTCATCGGGCGCATAAGCGACAAGATTCCAACACAGTCGCCAACCCGCCACCATCCCGACAAGTCCGAGAGCGGCGAGTAGCAGTATCCGAAAACCGATCGCTATACGCACTGAGCGGAAAAGAATAAGCCAGGGAAAGGTCTCCTGCCAATCGTGGACTGGTTTTGCTTCCGAATGTTCTGCCATTTTCGGAGAACCTCCCTGCTGCGCATGAGATGCTGAGTATATGTTTTTACCGGTGGTGCATAAATCAGGATGACCACTCGACGGCAATTATGACCAATCTGGGCATCAGGACGCAAGCAGAAAACTAGCCCTGTTCTTAAAGGGAATTACTCCATTTCTGGCTCGTCTACCCCGTCCGATTCGCCTTCAATAGGGAGACTGTAACCTTCCCCGAACCATCGACCCAGATCAATTGTCCGGCAGCGATTGCTACAAAAAGGTAGCGTTACTGATAGAGCGGCCTCAAAAGAACCATCGCAGATGGGACAGACAATATTCGACATCGATGCGTTTCTCTCTACCTCTCGCCGGTAGCCATCCTTAAGCTTAGTTTTTTAAAAAGTATCCATTGCCAACAATGTTTCAGTTTGCATCTTTACCCCCGGCGGGACCACTTTTTTTCCCTGTTGATTTATCTGAAGATTTTTTATCATCGGTCGATTTTGATTCCTTGTCCTTCTTGGCGGCGGCGGCACCCTTTTTATAGGACTCGCTACGATAGTCCGTCTCATAAAACCCAGAGCCTTTAAAAACAACAGCGGCCCCGGTGCCAAAGAGTCGTCGCAGTTTAAGTTTTTTACACTCGGGGCATTTCTTTTTGACGCCCGCCGTGATCGCCTGAAACAACTCAAAAGTATGTCCGCAAGCATCGCACTCATAGTCGTATGTTGGCATAATAATTTCTCCTCAAGCCTGCGTACGTCTGTCTGTAGGACCCGTCGAGACAATCACCTGACTAGGCCGGGCCACACGCTCGTGCAGTTGATATCCCACGGCAGTCTCCATGACAATCTTGCCCGCTGCATACTCGTCGCTCGCTGTTTGGGACACCGCTTCGTGAAGATTCGGGTCGAATGTTTCACCCAATGCCGCAATGGGATGACAATCGTGCTGGGTGAGTATGGATTGAAATTGTTGCGCAACAAGCTTGAATCCCTCCAAGAGCGATTCGGTCCCTTTATTCTTTTCGGCTGCTTCGATTGCTCGTTGAATATTGTCGAGCAGAGGGATTAAATCTCGCAATAGCGGCATCAACACATACCGACTCTCCTGCTGCTGTTCGCGCTGTACGCGCTTGCGATAATTATCTAGGTCGGCTTGGGCACGAAGCGCTCTGTTATTGGCATCGAGAAGTTCTAATTGTCTACGCTCAGCCTCAGAAAGCGTAAGGGTTGCCTCTGGGTCGATTTCTGTAGAAGCATCTCTTCGACTTTGATGTAAAGGATCATCTTTATCGACTTCTAAGTTGTCATCGTTTACATCACTCACAGCATCAATCCTTCATGTTCTTTGGGGAGCGATCGAAATTTTATGATTTAATCATCCGAGTCCGGTTGATCCTCGGGTGCGAAGTACCCTTTCAATTTATCCAAAAAACTTTTGCGGTGCGGGGTCACATGGGAAAGTTCTAAATCGGCCAACTCTCGGATCAATTGCTCCTGTTCACTTGATAATTTCTTTGGTACATCAATATCGATTTGGATATGTAGATCTCCCGTCCGCCGCCCACGAGGATCCGGCATGCCACGGCGCGAAAGTTTCACAACATCGCCTGCCCGTGTACCGCTTTTGATTTCTATCCCTTCGGGACCATCGAGTGTCGGAATCTCCACTGTACCCCCTAAAACTGCCTGAGAGTAGGTGATCGGGACTCGACAGATGAGGTGATTGCCTTGACGCGTGAAAAGTGAATGTTTTTCAACGTGCACCAAACAATAGAGATCACCAGAGGGGCCCCCACTGGAACTCAGATGCCCTTGTCCCGTTAAGCGGATCCGCATTTGATCATCTATTCCCGCAGGAATCGCAACATCACAGGCCACCACTTCTTCCTGGTACCCTTCGCCACGGCAACTCCCACACTTTTCACGAATGGTCGAACCAACACCGTGGCAGGAGGGGCAAGTTGTTTGCATTCGGAGAATACCCCTCGACTGGATAACCTGGCCGTGGCCACCGCAGTATTGGCATGCTTCCAATGCTGTGCCACCCGCCGCACCGTTGCCCTGACAGTCGCCGCAGCAACGATGCTGGGCAAAAGATACCTGTTTTTCAACACCTCGGGCAGCGGCAAAAAGGTCGATCGTCAAATCACATTCAATATCAGCGCCGCGCCGAGTCCGACGACCACGTCCACTCCCACTCCCACTCCCACCAAAAACGCCGCCGCCAAACATATCTCCAAAGGCTTCAACAATATCGCTCAAATCATGAAACTGCTGGCCTCCGCCCTCGAGACCTGCGTGCCCATACCGATCATAGCGTGAGCGTTTTTCGGTATCGCTCAGTATTTCAAAAGCTTCGGCTGCCTCTTTGAAGTGGTCAATCGCCGCTTCATCTCCTGGGTTTTTATCAGGGTGATACTGAATGGCCCTCCGGCGG
>CAUZBD010000183.1:0-5555 GCA_963577795.1 Planctomycetota bacterium
AGAAGTTTTTGTGAAATTGGAGGTGGTTTTGGTGTGAATGCGCATCTGATTTTATCAAATTTTCCATCAATCCGAAAATATATCTATGTAGATATTTCACCTAATCTTTATGTTGCAACCCAATTTCTTAGAGCGCATTTTGGAGATGCTGTTATTGATTTTTGTCATACAAAAGATTCTGTTGATATTAGTTTCTCAAATGATGATGATTTAGAAGTGTTTTGTGTGCTACCTCATCAACTTGAATTCATAAAAGAAGAAGTAGATGTGTTTCACAATGCAAATTCGTTTGTTGAAATGCCTCAGGAAGTTGTTAAAAATTATGCCACTATCGTTAGAGGGTTCATTAATAAAAAGAAGGGAAGTATCTTGTTAAGTTCTTACGGAGGATTCGATGCTAACACAACATTTCACCCAGATAAACTGATCGACTGCTTCGATTTGGATTTTAATTCTTATCAATCAGAACTTTTATTGTGCAAACCACAACAGCACTTTTACGTGTGGAGCGCAACTTGATAGTGTCTGTTAATCCTTTTTGTCGCACAATGTGTAACTAAGATTTGTTTAGACTATTGAATTGCAATGGAAACACACGCGCAGAAAAAACGTATAAAGTGGATGGCGAGTTACACACTATTTACATAGTGGATATCTATTTTAGATAAAGTGTTGATATTAAAAAGATCTATGTGCTATTGAGTAGGAATAGAAACTTTTCCTAAGGCAAAGATGTACTAAGAACCCTCAATGAAATTAATATGGTGGGACTTACTTGTGGAACGCCGAATGATTCAGTGGGTATAGTATAAAAATTGTTCACACCCCAATTATATCCAGTTTATAAATTAAGGATCAAGCAAAAAAAGTATGTTGGTCACTTGGTAACATTCCCACGAAAATATCAGACAGTGTGCGACATGCGCGGAGTCTCGCGGCCGCCGTCCGGCTTGACCAGGCCGCATCTGCGGGTCAACGTCGGTGAGGACAAATTCGAAGAATGCTGTACCGTATGCACGGAGATCGCCGGATGACAGGAAGGACGGAGACAGATCCTAACGTAGCCACTGCGGCAAAAACGGATAAAGATGAGGCCTTAGCGTATCTTCGTGGCGGCCGGCATCCGGCGAGTTGCTTGCGTTCCTCCCCAGTATGGCGGCATGCGGGAACTCCGGGTGAGGCCAAGTTTATCACAACCGAAGCGCGTTGACAGCAGAGGAAAATCTCTCGTGACCGATTCATGCAAGCTTGTGTCCGTAAAGTACCGTGACACGCCGTTGAAGCGCTCGTGCCGGTCGACGTTCACCCTCATCGAGCTGTTGATCGTGATCGCCATCATTGCCATCCTGGCTTCCATGCTTCTGCCAGCGCTGGGACAAGCGAAGCAAGCTGCCTTCCAAACGATCTGTGCGAATAACCAGAAGCAGATTTACATCGGATACCACATGTACGCCTCGGACAACGACGATTACTTCACTGCGATCGGAAACGGTGGCGGCGGATTCGCGAGTCAATTTTCCCTACAATGGCCCTACGGCCACTGGGGCCAAAGGCTTGGCCAACTCGGTTACTTGGGCGGCGCTACCGACACAAACGGTCCGGTCATGCATTCGTACGCAGACTGGGCCTTTCACCGGTGGGAAGTCTTCAAGTGCCCGTCAGAGACGACGGAGGGAGCCAAGGAGATGTTCGGCCATGTGGGTGACTGGACAGGCGCGGAAGTGACGAATTACGACAACGACTTCGTGAACCTTAGTTACGCCCAGAACCTGAGCATCACAGTCTATCCGCACGGGGATTATATGAGGACCGAGCGCAAGGGATTCTCCAGTCCCCAGCTGGTGAGCCCCTCGTCAGCATCCTACATCGTGGATGCACCGCGGTGGAGTTGGGGCTGGGCCTATACCTACTACGACGCGGCCATCGATGATCCGCTTGAAATGAACAATTACGACTTCAGCTACATATGGCGTCACCGTTTCGGAGCGAATTTCCTTTTCCTGGACGGGCATGTGAGCCACCAGGGCGCCTACACGAATAACTGGGTTGAGATCTTCAAAATATACTGATCCCGCCACGGCCTTTTTTCACGCCAATGCCCCACAATTGATGTTCTGTCTCATGGAGACAAAGTCCGCCGACCTCCAGGTCGATTGACGCTCAGAAGCCATTGCGTACGGCGACCGAGCGGCTGGATCGAACAGCTTATGGAATGCGCTCCGCTGTCGTTATGCGCCAGAAAAGAGGCGGCGCTGCGCGGGTTAGAAGTGCCGCTGTGGGAGGCGGTGGGGCAGACCTTCCCGATGGCTGAAAAGCTCTATGCCTCAGAGGATTTTATAGCCGGTCCTGAAGCCTTTGCTGAAAAGCGCAAACCCGATTGGAAGGGTAGATAAAATCGGTATATCAGGTCTTCGCCGGACCAGCTGCTTGCGTCCAGGCTCTCTCGCAATCGTCTGGACTGGTTGGGTTTGCATGCGCTCGACTCGATGAAACCACAGCCCTGACATAGAGCTCGTCTCCGGTGAAGGTATAAAAAGGTGCCAGATCGTTGGTCTCGTGAAGCACATGACCAATTTCCTGCGTATAGGTCCTCGTCGTGCGCACCTGCTTTCCCGTAGTATCCAACACGGCCTTGCTGGAAAGGTCCACCCCTTTCGGCGTGCCGATAAATTGTGTCGTATAGCGCGCGCCCTCCTGAGGTCTGATCTGTAGTGCGATTCCCTCATCACCAATTTCGACCTCGTCTAGCCCTACTCCCGAACTGCAATAATAGTCACCACCATTGATCGACCGTAGGATGGACTCGGCCGCGAGTTCGTCGGAGCGAACACAAATCCACGCGCGTCCCGGCAATGCGGTGTCGGCGAATTCGAAATGGTGCGCGTAAGCGTGGCAATCGTCGCTCGCTAAACCGTATATGAGATCGCCGCCCTTACTCAACCGCAGGGTCAGGGCCACATCCCAGAGGCGTTCAACCGGACAGTGTAGCGCGTCGCCGAAGGTTGCGCACATATTCAGGGCAGTGTAGATCTCGATATGCCGAAGCTCTGCAACGGCCGCGATATCCTCTGCCGTCGCATTCCAATCGTAGTTTGGGTGGTTGAGGAAAACCAAGATTTCCGACCCAGACGCCGCACCCAGCGATCGGGCGGCATCGAAGGTTGCTTGTATCGCGCGCGGACTCGAATCCGGATCGTGCTGCTGCGCGACCGCTGCAGGCGTATTAAAGACATTGATCCAATGCGTCTGGCTCCAATCGTTTACATAACCCCACTTCGTCGTCACCTCCTCGCCGCTGATGATTAGAAAACGCTCTGCTTCCTCAATGAGATGGCGATATTCTTGCAGCGGTTTGACGCGGACTTCGCCTAACTCTCCACCCCGCGTCTCGACCCAATCTCTGCCGAACCGCTCGACATATTTTTCCAGAAGATTGCCCTCCTGCATAGACCGTCCAACCCTTTTCGCCCCATCACGGCTTACCCATTTTTCGCCGATTTGATGCTGATCGTGTTCGGTAAAGGCGATAAAGTGATAACCTTCGCTTTTGAACCAGTCGGCGGCCATTTCCGGAAAGCCGTGCCCGTCCGACCAATACGAATGCATGTGCAGATTGCCTTTGTACCACGCCATGGACGCATCCTTCGCTTTATTGACGATTTGCATTGAGACCAGATCGTACGAATGCGCAAGCTACAGCTTGACCCCATTCGTTAACAACCCTTTTATAGACACTGTCCAGCGGCGGTCAGCTTCGCAGGACCATCGACCAAGCGTTCTGCGCCTGTCTGATCGTTACTAAAAAGACGGGAATTACATGAAACCATTGCATGATCCAACTCAGGATCGATTCGAGATCTGCCTTCCCCGACTGGAGGCACAGGGCCCCAGGTACGCCTGCTGCCTCGTAGACTTTGCGAAACCAGGCTCGAGCCAACAAACACCAAAGCTCACCGATCCGCTTCCGTCCGATGATGAGCCGTTCCAAGCGATACTCTTAACGAGATGCGTTCAATCCGCGTCATCTTGGCGCAGGGGCCGGATCAGGGGGACGTTTCCTTGCCATTGAATGCCTGCCAGGTAAAGTCCACTGCGATCCGGACGGAACAAGTCAAACATCGTCTGCTGGGCCATAGATGAAATAAACCATCGATCATTGATCTGGAAAATCCGGGCATCGAGCGCGCGCATCCAGGGATAAGTGTGGTGAAACTCAGTGGGATTATCCGAAACGGCGATCCAGTTGGTTCCGTTGTGAGAGTAAATCAAGTGAAACAGACCATCGCGTTGCACAAGATGTGGGCATTCAGGATGCTTAGGTGATGTGAGTGCGTAAGGCATGGTCATGACCGGTCCCAAATCTTCCCAATCGATCAAATTCTTTGATTTTGCAGCACCGATTGCGGCCGATTCCCGAGTTTGGGTTGTCAGGTAAATGTAATACTCGTCGCCTATCCTATAAACACCGTGTGGTGTGCTTCGCGTGTAGGTTCCCCTGTCCCATGTAGACCATGACGGGTCGGGTGTGAATACCGGGTTGTCTGGATGGACCGTCCACTGGCCCAGGTCATCGGAACTTGCCAGGCAAACGGTATCTCCCGCCCCGTGAATCATCCCGGCATAGATCATGTAGTAACGTCCATCGTGATAGATGACATCAGCCTCGGCCACGCCTCCGGAATCCCACCAGTCATGATCGAACGCCACCACGGGGCCCAGCGCTTGCCAGTCGACCATGTTTCCTGACACCGCATGTCCGATTTCTTTGCAGATTTTTTCTGTTTGATCACGTTGATTGTGGTTGTGCCGGCGCCAGAACTCGTTCGCGTTGATGTTGAGATAAAATAGATGGAACAGGTCTGTGGGTTGATCGAAGTAGATCGATCCACCCCAGAGACACTCGCCTTTTTCTCCAGTAAATACACGTACAAACGCATCGGGATCACCGAAACCACCTTGCATAAGCCCGGCTTTTTTGTTTTCCGAATAGATTTGACTGATTTTTTCGTGACCTTGCATCCAAATTGTCCCTCAGAACAATACGTTGTCAATTACGTATGATTTGACATCCAATCGCACTGACATCGTAAGACGTTCGTTATTCATTTTTGTAGTTGGCCGGAGGTAGATATGTCGGCTGCAAGTGTTCATGCAGGTTGCTCGTTGCTCTGGCCTCCGGCTTCTGCATCCAGTCGTGTCGGACACGATCTGGGGTGACTTGTCGCTCGTAAAGATGTAAGCGCTTTAGCTTTGGAAGCAAGGCTAATATTGAAATACTTGAAACATTGCGCCCGGTTAAATCAAAAAATTCCAGGGCCCTCACTTTACGTGCCCGTCGAGAGCCTTCTTTCCTGTTTCGAACACGGCCATCTACAGCGGCGTTCACCGCCGTTGGCAGCATGGCCTGGTTGGGGTTCGTCTTCATCGAAATCGGATTCTGCGGCATCATGGTTACATATTCTTTTCGATAAGCATTTGCTCGAAGAGCAACAGAGAGCTTTCAATGCATTCTTTCCCGTATTCGGACGAAGCATCTCGAGGATCTTCCCCGCCAA
>CAUZBD010000184.1:0-5544 GCA_963577795.1 Planctomycetota bacterium
AGTTCGTGGGTAGTTGATAATAGTATTACGCTGATGTCACCCAGTAAAACATATAATATTTGCGGTCTCGCCTGCAGTTTCGTGATCATACCTAACGCCCAATTACGGAGGGCATTTCATCGATCAATGCGAGGATTATTTAACGAACTCAACTGTCTTGGTTACGCGGCATGTGCAGCGGCGTATCAGTCGGGTTCAGCCTGGCGATCTGAGTTAATCTCAGTACTCCGTACGAACTGGCATGAGATATCTGCGTTTTGCCATAATCGAATGCCACTCATTGAACTCACACCGCTAGAGGCAACTTATTTAGCATGGCTAGATATACGCCCGCTCGAGTTGCCCAATCCGCGTGCCCATTTCGAAAGTTATGGCGTTGGGTTAAGTGATGGAGCTGAATTTGGGACCCCGGGATTCTTGCGGATGAATTTTGGTTGCCCGACCGCACGCGTTCTCCAGGCGCTCACACAAATGGAAAAGGCGTATAAGAAAAGCAACTGCTTTTTATAGCCACAGGAAATGTTTTACGGGCTGGTTACAGGATGCGGGAGCGGGCGACATGAAACTCCCGCCGCTAGATTGGCAATGGCCATTTCTGTCATCCACTTTCTGTCTTCGGTTGTGGCGGTTCCAATGTGCGGTAATAGGAGACAATTTGCGGCGTCTAACAATCCAGGGCTGAGGTGGGGTTCGTTTTCATAGACATCAAGCCCGGCACCTCGAATTACGCCACGAGACAGTGCGTCGACCAGTGCGCGTTCATTAATGACACCGCCACGCGAAGTATTGATTAAAACGGCATCCGGCTTCATGGAGGATAGCGCATTTGCGTCTATTAGATGGTGCGTCTCGTGGTTGAAGGGGATGTGCAATGAGACGATGTCAGCGTTTTGAAGACCTTGCTCTAGGGATACTCGCGTTGCGTGATAGGGCGCGTTTTCTATGTGGGGTTTGCTGGTTCTCGCGGTATAGAGAATATTCATGTTCCAGCCGATTGCACGACGAGCTACCGCGGTGCCTATCCGGCCCGCACCTACAATCAGTAACGTTTTGTTAACTAATCTGGTTCCGTACCGATCGTTTGGCGCAATACCGGTCCAATGGCCTGAACGGATGCGTTGAACTGCCCGAGGAAGGTTTCGACACGTCCCCAAGATAAGCAGCCAGGCAATATCAGCAGTCGGTTCGGTCGTTGCATCCGGTGTAATTCCAACTACGATATCTCGTCTTGCTGCCTCTTTAATATCAACATAATCAAAGCCAACAGAAAAACAGCTGATAACTTTTAGCTGCTTCCCCGCAGCGTCATAGATCTCTTTTTCAATAGGGCCATCCGCAGGCGTCACTAAAATACCATCTGCGTGGGAGACATGTCTAACCAGGGCCTCCCGGCTGAGTCGACTCGTTTCGCGATGCATCCACACGTCCAACGAGTCGTCCCCTTCAAGCAATGTCAGCGGATCGCCTGGCAAGGGGTAGGTAATGACAACTTTTTTCCTTTCCATCACATTTCACCAGATAATAATTAAAGGGCCTGAGGATATAGCTCTAAGAAATGAATTGGGTTACGCACAACACCATCGATGTTAAATGTGGCACATGCAACAACGCATCGTCAAACGAAAAGAATAGTATTGCCCATGAACCCCTGGATCTCCAGATCCGACGGGATATAACATAAAGGGGCCCTACCATTTCTAACTGTAGCGGAAAATGTCTCATAGCGTGTCACGTATCGGTGATTCACTGGCGCCATTACGAGAGCGCTTAATCAATCATCCCGTTTACGAATGGATGTCTGACATTCGTCATGTTCAGATATTCATGGAACATCACGTATATGCGGTATGGGATTTTATGTCCCTATTCAAATCGCTGCAAAGGAAATTTGGTTGTTTCCAGATTCCCTGGGCACCGTCTCCTTATCCGGGCGCGGTGCGGTTACTCAATGAAATTGCACTCTGTGAAGAAAGCGATGAAGATTCTCAGGGTGGTTACAAAAGCCATTTTGAACTATACCGCGAGGCGATGGTGTCCTCTGGCGCTTCGACGGTACGCATTGATAATCTATTGGCACAAATAAACTGCAATCCTAACGAACAATTTACCATTGCAGAACTGGATCTGCCTGCATCAGTAAAGGTATTTGTCTCGTCAACGTTCGACATCATTGCGCGCGACAATACCGTCGAATTGGCATCTGCATTCCTCTACGGTCGCGAAGATATTCTTCCAACTCTTTTTACACAGATCATCAGGACCATTTCAGGCGATTTCTCCGGTCGGCTCGATGGATTCGTCTACTATCTGGACCGACATATCGAAGTCGATCAAGATGAACATCAGCCAGCCGCCGTTCGCCTGTTGCAGTCGCTTTGTGGAAATGATGTCGCTAAGCTCGAACGTGCACGGAACACGGCATTCAATGCGCTTGACAATAGAAATCGGCTGTGGGATGGCATTTTAGCAGAGTTTGAACGCTATTCCCAAGACAGGAATGAGCGGTTAGTCTAGCCGCGTTCCATCCATTCCGAAAACATCACCGAGGGGATAAAGATATGTGCAACAACACCGCTGGATTTCTTGCGCTTAGTGGACGGGTTGCACTCTGCGCGATCTTTCTTTCGAGTGCTCTTCTAAATAAGATCCCAAACTTTATGGATGTTGTGGCCCATATGGAGAAAGAAGGCGTCCCCCTTCCGCGGATCGCACTCGTAGTAACCATCGCACTTTTAATCATCGGAAGTATTTTTATAGTCATCGGCTATAAGGCGAGATTAGGGGCGTTAATGCTTCTCGTATTTTTAACCACCGCAACATTTTATTTCCATGACTTCTGGAATATGGACGCCGAAAGTGCCCATGTCCAGCAAATTATGTTCATGAAAAATCTTTCAATCATGGGTGCGATGCTATTGATCATTGCCATGGGGTCCGGGCCGTGGAGCCTGAGTGATTGTTGCACACCCAAAGTCGCATGCGACAGAAGTCCAAACACATAGACGAGGTGTAAAAACTTGTGATAGCTCTATGCGATCGGTATTTACGGCTTTGCTTGCGGACTTTACCCCCTCAGCTTACGATACCTTAGTGTACACGCCACCTATACTCCTTCAACAATCTTTTGGAGTCTGTCATGTCGAATGAACGCGACCGGCGCGATTTTTTAAAAAAGACATCGGCTTTTATGGCAACCGGAATCCTCGCTTCGCACGTAGCGAAGCATGCCCACGCAGCCGGTTCAGATGAAATTCGATTCTGTGTGGTTGGGTGTGGTGGTAGGGGTACTGGGGCGGCAGCGCAGATCTTTAACACTAAGGGCAACACCAAACTTGTGGCGGTGGCGGACGCGTTTGAGAAAAATGCAAAGGGAGCGGTGAAGCGACTTTCTCGTTACGCGAAAGATAAAGTTGCTGTAGAGGATGATCAAATCCACTGGGGACTCGATGCATACAAGAAGGCGATTGACTCGGATTGTGATTTAGTTGTGATTGCCACCCCTCCCGGGTTTAAGCCGCAGCAATTCGAATATGCCGTTGAAAAAGGCAAACACGTTTTTATGGAAAAGCCAGTCGCCACAGATGCCCCGGGCGTCCGTCGGGTGCTGGCGAGCGTTGAGGATTCTAAAAAGAAAAACCTGATGGTGGCCCTGGGCCTGCAGCGTCGTCATGAGCCTCGTTATGTCGAAACTATAAATCGAATTCATGACGGAGCGATCGGCGATATACTCTGCCAGCGAGTCTACTGGAACGGGGGCGGGATCTGGTACCGAAACCGGAAGCCCGGACAGAGCGAAATGGAATTCCAGGTCAATAATTGGTACCATTTTAACTGGGTGTGTGGCGATCAGATCTGCGAACAGCATATCCATAACCTCGACGTGGCGAACTGGGTAAAGGGCGATTTTCCGGTCGAGTGCAACGGCATGGGCGGTGGCGAGCAGCGCATGGGGGGCGACCGGCATAAAAGTCAAATCTTTGACCATACCTTTTGCGAATTTACTTATCCCGATGGAAGTAAGTTGTTTAGCCAGGGGCGTCATGTGGCGGGCGCGTGGTCGCACGTTGGCGAGGCAGTTCAGGGCACGAAGGGTACGGCAAATCCCGCGGGGAGCATTGATGGAAAATGGGAATTCTCCGGCCCCTTCCCCAATGGTCATCAGCAAGAGCAACACGATATGATCGAGGCGCTCGTGGCGGGCAATATTTACAACGAGGGTGAGTACGGTGCCAAAAGTACCTTCACCTCCATTCTCGGCCGCGAGGCATGCTATAGCGGCCAAATTCTTCGCTGGGATGAACTGCTCGCAAACGGCAAGGATCTGGCACCAGGTATCGACACGTATTCGATGCAATCTGCCGCCCCAACGCAGCCCGATGAGGACGGCCGTTACTTTGTGCCTGTGCCAGGAAATTATAAACCGATGATCAGTTAGTGTGCGTGTTGATAGCAACGATCAAATGCGATTACCGCCAAGGCGCGATGGCGTAAAATAACAGCGGCAATGCGATTGGCCGTTAATTGTATTGAAGTACAACAAACGTGCTACTTCTACCGTTGTTAAGATGCCACAACACTCCCTTTTGAGTGTCAGAGTTGTCCCCCCCCACTGCAAAGTCCGCCGGGTTCGCAGAAGCGGCACCACTTAGGCGCCACGCGGTTTGGGGTTGATTGTGCCACCGAAGACGTCATCTTCCGATAGCGTGTTGATCAGGATGGAATCTTTCTCTCCACACTTGATGTCATCGGGCCTGTTGGCTCCGCATAGAGATTAATGTTTGGTGAAGAACGCGGACAAAAAAGTAATAAACCGGGCCGATGGCTGCCGCCACCGGCCCGGTCCCCCGCGAGGAGATTCGCGGTTGCCTCAACCACTTTCATTAAAAGGTCGGCAGGTTGCCGCCCAGATCGACCGACTTCTGTCCGGTCGCGCTGGCCACCGCAGCCTTGACTACTGAGCCAGCATGCTCAGCACCAAGATCGCTAAACATCGCATCGACTGTCAGCTGTTCACTGTTTTTCGGCGGATCGGAATCGCCACCCTGCACGAACAGGTGCTTCGGGGGCAGATATCCCTGATAGCTCACCGGCTTGCCGTCGGGGCCATAATCGATCGTACCGTAGGAGGGATGTTCAGGGCCTACGCCAGGACCCGATCGCCCGGAATCGGGATCGCTCGGATCGCTATTTCCGCCCTGGAGAATGGCGCCGCGATAGGGGGTCGGATCCGTTTTGCTGCCACCGCCCGGCCTGCCATCGCCGCCCTGGCGGGGATCAGGACCGCTGTTGCCGCGCCGCGGATCGCTGTCGCGAGAATCTTCCGTCGGTCGCTTTTCACTGTCATCTCCTTCATTACCGCATTCTCCATCGCATTCTCCCTCGCAATCGCAATTTTCGTTTTTCTCTTCTTCGCTCTCTTCTTCGCTCTCTCCATCGCTCTCTCCATCGCTCTCTCCATCGCTCTCTCCATCGCTCTCTCCATCGCTCTCTCCATCGCTCTCTCCATCCGAATCGTCCGAATCGTCCGAACCACCACTAAAGAGA
>CAUZBD010000185.1:0-5535 GCA_963577795.1 Planctomycetota bacterium
GGGCGTCAGGCGTGCCTACTGCGTAGACCTTGCCGACCCTCAGCGGGCCACTTGGAAACCGTTAAGCGAACAGAGGGCCTGAAAGAGGGTTGGTTGGCGTTTACTATGCGCTAAAAATCAGTCCTCCCCTTTGCGTTGTTTTACGAAAAACGACTACATTGGGAGAAATCCTCATAGATTCCCCGCCCGCGCTACGCCAATCCCCGAATCAAGGGTCACTCCCCGGGCAGCGAAGGGTGTTTTGCGATATGATAAGAGAATCGAACCGGGGCAGGGTTCTTCCACTCGTTAATGTTCATTCACGCCATGGCATATCTCGTTACCAGAGAAGGCAATAAGGCTACCGATGTTTATCGACTCGTCCCCGGCGAGACGATAACTGTCGGTCGGACCCCAACCAATCGAATCGTCATCAAAGACGAACGCTGTAGCCGCAGCCATGCTGAAGTTTTTAAGACTGAGGCGGGCTGGGTTTACCGCGATCTGGACAGTCGGAATGGCAGCTTTCTTGGGAGCCAACGTCTTGAGCGGGACAGTCTGCTTGAGATCGGCGATACCATCCGCATTGGAGAAGTTTATCTTCAACTGGTTGACGATGTCTCGCAAGTCTTTTCAGAGGGAAGCAGCATCATTCATAAAGATGCCCTCTTGGAAAAAAATAAAGAATCTCAATCCGATCCAAATGTTCACGTTTTAACCGAATCAGAAGCAAAACAGATCACGCATCGTACTAAAGAGACGCAATTTCTCACCGCAACAAATTCGCCGGATGATTCAATCGCGATTACACAGGTTGGACAAGCCGCTACCGCACTTCTACGCCTCGCATGCGAACTGGTCGAGGCAGACAGTCTCTCGCAACTTTGCGAGTTGACGCTTACTGGACTCTGCAACGAGACAAATATAGAAGCAGGCGCAGTCCTTCTTTTACCTCCAGATATTGAAGACCAACATCCTACCGCGGTTAATCTAGAGGTTTTTGCTACCAGAACGACCTCCCAAGAGGTCTACCACCGGTGTACTGATTTCCTCGCCACGACCGTACTACAAACGGGAGAGGCGATCATGGCGCAGAACGCCATCGATGATAGTCAGCTTGGTGGGCGCGATAGCCACGGGGAGATCCACGCGACGAGTGTCATCGTGGTCCCCATCTGTGGAAATAATGGAATTTTGGGGACGATTCATCTTTACAGCACACGAATCGATCTCATTCCTGATCCGCTCGATTTGGAGTTTACGCTTGCTGTTGCCAAGCCGGTGGGTGTCGCATTAGACAATTTACGCCGGCGGGATGCCTTGGCAGACGATTTGAATCTCGTTCAAGCACAAACCGTTGAACTCATTAAATTACTCGGGGCCGAGAGTGAAATTATTGGCATCAGTAATGGAATTGAAAAAGTCAATCAAGAGATCATTCGGTCTGCACCGAGTCGCTCTACTGTCTTGATCCGTGGCGAGAGTGGCGTGGGGAAAGAACTCGTTGCACGTGCTGTCCACTATGCCAGCCCGAGAAGCGAAGGTTCCTTTGTGTGTCTTAACTGTGCGGCACTCACCGAGACACTTCTTGAAAGTGAGTTATTCGGCCACGAAAAAGGAGCCTTTACAGGAGCGACCTCGCGGAAAAGAGGAAAATTTGAGGCTGCCGACGGTGGTACGCTGATGCTAGATGAAATCGGTGAAATGAGTCCTACCATCCAGGCAAAGTTTCTACGCGTACTCGAGGGACATGCCTTTGAACGCGTTGGTGGCAGTGAGCCCATTCGCGCCGATGTTCGCGTGATTGCCGCAACGAATCGCGATCTAGAAAAAGATGTGGAAGAAAAACGTTTTCGACGCGATCTCTATTTTAGGCTGCACGTGATCGAGATTATGGTCCCACCGTTACGCAAGCGACCGGACGATATTCCTCTCCTCGCGGAACATTTCCTTCAAAAATATAATCAAGAAACGGGGCGACGGATTCGTGGATTCACACACGAAGCGCTCGATGCCTTAGTGCATTACCGTTGGCCTGGAAACGTGCGTGAATTGAAGAATGTCATTGAGCGCGGCGTGGTCCTTACGCAAAGTGAATACCTCGAAGTTGATGACCTCACGCTTTCAAATCTCGGTACCGTAGGAGACTCAGTGGCCGGATTGGTTGTGAATGAGCAATATGAAGCACGATCACTGGCCGATATGGAACGACTGCACATTCGCGCCACACTCAAGGCAACGGACTGGAATAAAAGTCGTACAGCCAGCATCTTGGGAATTGAACGCTCTACGCTCGACAGAAAAATAAAGCGCTATGAGTTGACGGAGTAGAACTCTAAAAAGGGCTTGATACCTACCCGCAATCGTGACTCCGCGAGCCATGGTGGTAAAACCTCCAAATGTCAGGTTTTCAACCATACTGATAATGCTGGGCGAGCTTCGCAGGTGATACGCCTAACTTCTCCGCAAGCAGCAACGTCCAGTTGCGCAGTGTTTGCTGGGCGACTCCCATCTTCTGCCACCGCCGAGGATCGACCGAGAGTGGCCCTGGAAGAAGGATCGGCCTCGCCAGTCGGCGAAACGTGCGCATGATCCGAACATCCTCCATCAAAGGTATTTCAGGGAACCCACCAATTTGGTCAAAAAAATCACGGCGGAAAAATAACCCCTGATCGCCGTAGGGCAACTGCCACATACGAGCCCGCGCCGCATTTCCTTGCTCGAGCAATCGATACAACCAACCTTGGGCGTTGATCTGCTGTTCAAAGCTCCCTCCCATACAGTGTCGTCGCGCCATGGCGCAGCGGATCTGGGAAACGCCATTACGTTGCAACCAAGTATCGGCGTGCAAAAAAAGCAGGCAGTCTCCGCCGGCATATCTTGCGGCTTGATTTTGCTGCCACGCACGTCCTTGTCTGGAAAACACCAACTGACAGTGCAAACTTTCAGCGATCGCGACAGTTGCATCCGTGCTTCCCCCGTCGCAAACGATGACTTCATCTGCTCCTGCGTCCCATGCCCGATCGACAGATTCAACGATGCCGTCTGCCTCGTTACGTACCGGAATAATTACGGATACTTTCACAATGCAACCTCCAGAAAACTTTCCAAAGATCAACTCGTTGGAGATGGTTCAAAGAGTTGGACACCATCATCTGGGAAGGCTAGCGGTTATTTTTTTACCCGCCCGCGATGCAACGGCAGGTGCCGTATGTTTAGCAATAAATGCCTTGACTGATTTTTGGCTGTGCATCCCAATCAGTTCGCGCTTCTGCCACTTCTCTTCAGATTTGGTAAACAATATCAGGCACGGAATGGTGCTCACTTTAGAGATACGATTGGCTAACTCTTCATCTTCGACGAGGTTGATTTCCGTACAGTGTATATCCTTCAGAGCCCCATCTCTCTGCAACTGGGGCATGACCTTTTTCTTCATCACTTGGCACGCACCACACCAATCGGCTCCCACTAACACCAACAGCGGTTTACCTGATTCAAGCGACTGATGGTACGCTTCATCGTAACTCTGTGCACTCCAGGAGACAACGCACATCTGCAAAGCAACCAAAAGAGCGTGAGGGTTCACTACGGTTCGTCCTCCTGACGATTAGGCACCAACCGAATTCCGTGGCTGGCACTTTCTTTTTCTTACGGGGGCAAATTTTGTGGTGGGCTTTACGGGTGGGGTTTACGGGTAAAAGAACGGCTTCGGCAAAACCATACTTTCAAATCGACCCAAGGGGTACCAAGATTATTGGCATTTTCCCTAGAAGGTCTTGTCAAAATCAGGTGAAATGTTTGTAAAACCTTTTATCCCTAGCCAGGAAAACGGATTGGGTAAGTTTCGTCACTCCGCGGAACGGCCTATGCGAACAGTCCGGATCGTTCTACTTAGGCAACTTTTTCCGGCTAGTCGTGACGTAATCAAAGAGACAAACTTCTTAAAGTCGTTTGCACTTCACGCGGAGATTAACTCGAGGACTTCAGAAAAAATATGGCCGTTGGTCGCAACTGCTTCGCCACCAAATACCGTTTTCCGCCCTGAAAAATCGGTCAAGGTGCCGCCGGCTTCCTCCAAAATCGGCAACAACGCTGCCGTATCCCAAGGGTTCAGTTCGGGATCAACCATCAATTCCGCCCGACCGGTTGCGACGAGCAGGTAGCCATAGCAGTCCCCCCACGTTCGGGTAAGGCTAGCCTGCTTCTGCAGCTTTTCAAAGAGATGTTGGCGTCCAGACGCCTCAAATCCATCGATTGCGGTCGTGCAGAAAAGACCGCAAGACAATTTGTCTACTTGGGAGACTTGGGCCGCCATAGGTGGCTTACCCACGGTGGTATGCCATGCGCCCTGGCCGCGTGCAGCATAAATAGATTCTCCGAGAGCGGGAAACTCCATAACACCTATTTGCGGTTGATCCTCGAGCAACACCGCCACCATTGTTCCAAATAGAGGAACACCCGAAACAAAAGATTTTGTGCCATCAATCGGGTCGAGGAGCCAACGAAATGGAGACGTTCCAGGCTGTTTTCCGAACTCTTCCCCCTCAATTCCATCTTCAGAAAAAGCCGCCGCAATCCGCTTTCGTAAAAACTGTTCGGCTTCACGATCTGCGATCGTAACAGGGGTCCGGTCTTTTTTTTGTTCAACCTGAAGGTCCGCCCGAAAAAAATGAGTGCACGTGCCCTCTGCCGCTTCGCGGGCAATCGTGCGTGCCAGTTCTAGACGCCTCTCAATTTCTCTTTCCAGACCCGACATCAATTCAATCCCTGTTGCGTAAAGTCTTTTCCCAAACGGAATAAAGAAGGCGGTGCTCGCCAAGCCAAAAGGCGAACTGATTTAGAGTCTAGACGGCCAACTGAGGGGCAACAAGTCATCTATCGAGTATCGACGGGCCTCTTTCCAAACTGTATCTTTGGAAAAATCGTTAAACAATGCATATCTGGTTTGACTACGCAGAAAAATATCTTAACCTTCCCATGATGGACCGATGCTACCCCTTTTATGGAGAACCTACATGTCACCACTAGCCCACCCAGGTAGCATGGCGACGGCACACAGCGTGAATTCCTCGAACCTCACTGCTGATGCCTTTCATCACGATGCAATGATCTCGCTGCATCACGCCACCACGCGCGCTCCAAGCAATGCCTCCTCGACGGACGCAGCACATACCGATTTATCACCCGATGCTCGAGAATTGGCTCTGGAAATCGATCGATATAAATTTCGCCATCGCCGACGCTTTATCAACTATGAAGAAATTTTTTCGGTCGTGAAAAATCTTGGGTATCGAAAAGATTTTCCCTAGGCTCCCCGCGCTTACGTCTCTGTCTGGAAGAGAGGGTCGCAAAGACTCTCTGGGGTAACGAAACCAAGCGTTTCATCTTGTTGTCCCACGACCCGTCCCAACGCCCCATCGGCCTGCTGTAATTTCATCAATGCAGCAAGATGGGTTGTCCGATGCGCGATTTCGACGAGCGGATGGATCCGGACCGGTTGCGCCGCATCTTCGACATATAATTCTGGGACGTACAGATAGCCGATCCACTGTTGTG
>CAUZBD010000186.1:0-5530 GCA_963577795.1 Planctomycetota bacterium
AGTCTGTTTGCCATGTTCCTTTTGTCCCTGTTGGCCTTCGGGATTTTTGGCGGCGTGTTTCTTATTTTAGGAATGGTGTCTGCCTACCGGCTCGGCTCGGGAAATCTTGTTGCCTAATCTTTCAGTGCAGCGCTAAATTGCATTTTCTCCTTGATGAATCTTTTTTTTCCGCCGTTGCAATATTTTGCAAATAGCCGATCATAGGGCCTTCGTAGTTGCTCCGATGAACGGGTGTTTCGTTGGCAGCTTCCTGGGAGAACCCGCCTGCAATGCCAACAAACGAAGAAATCAATAAACATCTGCATGAGCAGATTCCGATGACCGGCCAAATGGGGATTCTCGTAAAGGACTTCTCTGCCGAGGGCGTCGTTGCCACGGCGCCGCTCTCAGCCAATATCAACCACCAGCAGTCTGCGTTTGGTGGGAGCATTGTCGCCTTGGGAATCGTCACCGGTTTTGTTGCCATCTGGGGCAACCTCAAATCACGCGCTATCCGCGCGGAACTCGTCATTCAGCACAGCGAAACGGATTTCAGTAAACCGGCCTTAGGCGATATGGAAGCTCGCTCGCGAACGCTTTCGAATACAGCGCTCGACTCCTTCACAAGTTCGCTAGCCAGCACGGGCAAGGCGCGGATTTTGGTGACGAGCGACATCTTTTCAGACGGCAAACTGATCGCCAGCAATACGGGCACCTTTGTGGCAATTGCCGAAGATCGTTGAGTGCCTGCTTAGTCTTCGGGAAGCACCGATTTACTCCGTAGCAGATGGTGGTAGTGCTGAGCAAAGCGATGCGCTTCGTCGCGTACGTATTGCAGTAACCTCAAAGCATAACTCTGCCGCGAGAGCCTGAGCGGCTCGGCCACCCCCGGAAGATAAATTTCTTCTTCCCGCTTTGCCAGGGCAAGCACCGTGGGTGGATTGATCCGTAGCGCAACAAATGCCTCGAGTACGGCATTCAATTGGCCCCGTCCTCCATCGATCAAGAGCAAATCTGGAAAAAGTTGTCCCTCCGTTTCCAGTCGATGGAAACGGCGACTGACCACTTCTCCGAGCGAACGATAATCGTCGACACCCTCCACGCCCTGAATCTTGTAGCGACGATATCCCGGCTTGAAAGGAAGCCCATCGATGAATTGCACCACGCTGGCCACCGTATCGGTTCCACCGAGGTGCGCAATATCGACGCCTTCTATCGAGCGGGGCATCGTCGTCAGGCCCAAAACTTGCTTCAATCCCGCGAGCCCTTTTTTGGGATCGATTTGAAACACTTCCACCTGGGCGTGCGTTTCGAGCTCCCCTCTTTGATCCAGGGTCTCGATAAGTTGTATTTCATCCCGCAGGCGGGCCGCCCGCTCAAACTCCCGCGCGGTGGAGGCAGTCTGCATCTGCTCCCGCATTTGCGAAAGTAATTTTTTTTTCTTTCCTTCCATAAACATTTTCAGCCGTCGAATATCCTCGCGATACTCCTCGCGACTGATTCGCAAATTGCAAGGCGCTGTACACTGATCAATCGATGCCAGCAGGCAGGGGCGAAACCACTGCCACTTTTTGTCGGCTTGGTCGATGTCGAGTTCGCAGGTGCGAAACTTGAAAATCCGCTGCAGGACCTGCATCGCACCGCGAAGCGATCCAGCACTTAAAAACGGGCCGTAAAGCTTGACGCCACTGGTTCGCGGCTGTCGGGTAACTTCGACCCGAGGGAAATCTTCTCGGGTGGTAATCTGCAAATAGGGAAAACTTTTTCCGTCTTTAAGCTCTCGATTGTGCAGAGGCTGGATATCCTTGATCAACCGCGATTCCATCAACAGCGCATCAACTTCGCTTTCTGCTTCGATAAAATCGGCATCGGCAATATCGTGAACCCACTTTGCAGTCCGCGGTTCTTGCTGGGCAGCCTTGAGGAAATAACTTCCTGCTCGCGTGCGGAGGTTATTGGCTTTACCGACGTAGATCACCACACCCGCTGCATCTTTCATCAGATACACGCCGGGAGATTGCGGAAAGGTGCGGACGTGATTCGCCGCTCGTTCGAAGGCTGAAATCCCTTTTTCATTTGCCGTTTGATCCGACTCATCCATCAGTATTCGGCTCGCCAACTGATCACACAACAAATTCCCAGAATCGCGATCAAAAACAGACCGCTCGTGCGCACAGGTGACCAGGGGTCTGTCACTTTTCTTTCACGTCTTCGGTCCAAAAAGTATTGCACGGTGTCATCGAGTTCCAATGGTTTGGGCAACACGGTATAGAGGGGCATAATCCCAAAAGAATAGACCGATTGCCAAAAGGCCGTATCACTCATCGATGCCGATGTTCCCTCGCTTGGTCCTGCCACCACAGTCACCCTATCTGTTGCCTGTTCCAGAGGCAATAACTTTTCCATCGCCTGCTTCGAACTGGCGATCAAAATACAACTGCCCCAAAAAAGAAGCGTGGCAAATAAGGAGAGTATTGCACTACGTGAGAGAAGACCAACAAGTGCCGACACGGAAAAAAGAAGCATAAAATAAAAAACAAATACCGGAATCGCAACCAGAATACGCCCGTCCCAAAGGCCCCACCGGAGGCCAACGATCACAAAAAGGCCCAGCATCAGATAAGAAATATTCATCAACACAAACGCGCATCCGCCCACAAATTTTGCCAGGAAAAGAAGTGGACGGCCAATTGGTTTACTGAGCAAAAGCTCGATCGACCCGGTTCGATAGGTATCAGGTATTACGCCACAGGAAACAACTAACGCGATAAAGATGCCAAAAAAACCGACAATTAAATCGACAACATGGTCCATAAACCAGGCAAGCGCGACGGAACGCAACTCTGCGGTCGTTTGGCTGGGAAACTGGAGCGCAGGTCCAAAATCTCTGCCTGCGTAACGGAGTTGTAGTCCCGTGATGGTCGGCGAATGATCGGTCTTCTCTTGCACTTCATCGAGTGAAATCGGCGCAAGCGCTATCAGGAAAAGTGTAATCAACACCAGCGTAACCCAGAGAATCCGTGAGCATGCCGCAGCCTGGAAAGAATCAAGGATTACCGCCAGATAAGGTTTCATCCGGCCTCCTCTGCGGATTCTTTAGCAGGTGATTGCACGAGTTGCAAAAATGCATCCTCCAGCGAATAGGCGTATTTGAGACCTACAATGCTGATCCCACCCGCACGCAATCCATCGATGCATTGGTCGATGGCCGCCTGATTGGCAAGATTCAAAAGAACGCGATAGTGTGCCTGATCGATCTGCTGCCAGCCAACCTCGCCATAAAGATCAAGTGCGGCACGAACTTCGGTCTCCGCGCCCCGAAGTTCGAACTCCACTTTTAATGACTCTCCCTGCTGAATCGCAGTGAGCGAACCGAAGAACTTCAACTCTCCACGATCAAGAATCGCAACCTGATCTGAAATCTGCTCCACCTCTTGAAGGAGGTGGCTGTTTAAAAAAATTGTCTTTCCTTGACTTTTCGCATCACAAATCAGATCGCGGACCTGTTTGCGGCCCGCCGGGTCGAGGCCATCGGTCGGTTCATCCAAAATCAAGATCGCGGGGTCGTGCAACAGGACTCCCGCCAATCCCAACCGCTGCCGCATCCCTTTGGAAAACTGCCGAACCGGCACAGAAGCCCATTTGGCGAGGCCGACGGTCTCGAGAAGTTCTGCTCGTCGCAACCGGCTTTGAGTACGAGAAAGGTGATTTAGCCGACCCCAATAGGTGAGCGCTGAATCTGCCGTATGGTGACTTTCAGTGAGCAGATTTTCTGGAAGATAACCCACTTGGAGTCGACTTCGGATCGAACCGGCCACTTCCCCAGCAATCCTCGCCGTTCCAGATGACGGCCTGAGAAGACCGAGTAGAATTTTTACAAGAGTCGTCTTCCCTGCACCATTGGGGCCAAGCAGGGACACGATTTGACCCGGTTCAACTGCAAGAGAAACAGCCTCCAGCGCCCGATGTCGTCGCAGACCAAGGGGAGAGCAATAGGTCTTACTGAGTTTCTCTACTTCAATCGCCAGCATCGAACGCATCGAAAACCGCCCGTCTGAAATCAATGACCTCGCCCCAAAACGCACAGACTGATTCGGCGACAAGTTACGCGACTATCCGATCGTTCTTGGAAGTGTTTTCTGCATCTTCAGAGGACACATCTTTGTCTGCCTTCTTAAGCATTTTTCGCCGTCTTCGCCGCAGTAAATAAAAAGTCAGACCGATTACAATCACTAACAAGACGATAATTGTCAGACCATTCTGACTGTTACGAATCGTTTCCACCACCGAATTACCGTAGCGGTAACCCAACCAAAAAGTGAAGCTCACCACTGTGGTCGCACAGAAAAAATTGATCAGCAGAAAACGCGGCCATGACATCCGCACGACGCCGGCAGCCAAATAGAGCGGCACACGGACACCCACCAAAAAGCGCGCGACAAAAAACACCTTCAGCCCGTGCTTTTGGATCACCTGCTCCATCTTGGCCTCTCGCTCTTCGTGCATCAATCGAGCAAACCAGGGATAGCGCTTGAAGAATCCATGTCCTAAATAACGACCGATGCTATACACAACAATGTCGCCAGCAAGTGCTCCTCCCAGGCAGGCAAGATACGCATACTGCCATTTGAATATTTCGCCATCATGACTGAGAAAACCAGCCGTAACGACGACGACTTCCTCGGGGATGGGGAGCCCTAGTCCTGAAAGACTGAGCAGAAGCACAATCCCCAAATAGCGAAGGTTCAAAAAGTCATCGAGCATGGAGTTTGCGATGTCCTGGAGCAAACGATCAAATGGCTGCCCTATCGAATTTTCGATCCTGCAGTCACCGTTAGGGATTACTGAGCCACGATTTTACACTGAGAACCGCTTTGCGGAAACGCCGCTCTTTGATCAAAAGTGATTGCGATAACCAGGTTGCCCTTTTAAGCGTCCTGGCCACTTACGGTGACTTTTTGTTCGTGAACCAGGCACCAATCCTCTGTCCCCAGGTTGTGGGTCCGGATCTCAAGACTTCCTGTACCGCGACCCGGCAAAACTAAAATGGCCGCCATCTCCGGATGCTTTTTGCAGCAAGCCATCGCCGCTTTTGGCCCCAGAACAAACAATGCTGTGGAGAGTGCGTCGGCCCAGGCTGCACTCGGGTGCAACACGGTTGCCGAGAGGACACCCGTATCGGCAGAAAATCCGGTTCTCGGGTCGAGAATGTGACCGTAGCGACGACCCTGGTAATGGAAAGATTGAGCTTGCGAACCGGATGTGGAAAGGGATCGATCCCTAAGAAAAATTTCGGCGAGCCGCTCTGTTGGTTGCAGAGGATGCACCAACCCCACACGCCAGGGTTCTTCTCCGCGGCCCGATGCCCGTTTTCCGCAAGCAAGGACACTACTTCTCCCTCCATGAAATAAAAAATTCTCAATCCCCACAGACCGCAATTGACTGCTTGCTGCTTCGAGCGCGAAGCCTTTGCCGATACCACCAAAGTTCATTGCGACGCCGGGACGCAAAAATCGGATTTGCTTTTTTTGGGGATTGAAACGAACATGTT
>CAUZBD010000187.1:0-5506 GCA_963577795.1 Planctomycetota bacterium
TTGAATGTAGTGAGGTTCCCATTAAACTTTATCTTCGCAGTCGCGATCGAGATGATGTAAGGGACGAAGTGAATGCAGCATCAAAATAAAGGTTGGCTCTTAGCATAGAATAGGGCAAACCGCTCAGTGAACAAACGTCGCGAAACAGAGCGATTTCTCTGTTGAGAAGCAGGTAAAGACCCCCATCTCTTTTACGCTGCTGCCGACCGGTCTTTGAATGAAGTCCTGAGTGCTTCAGGTTATCCGGCAATTCGCGGACGCTCATGCTTGAAGGAGAGAACGTCAGTTTCACTTTTGCGCACCTCGACCATATTTAAAAAGCAATAGCTCGCAGGTAACGGCAGAACATTATAGATTCGATGTAACCAAGCAACCTTGTCTGGCCACGCACAGGTCAAAGCTGCAAGAACGGGTAGCGTTGGAAAGAGACCCTTGCAGCTCACAACCTTTAAGTAATGTTTTTTACAGAGAGCTAAATATTCTTGAATCGGACGATCGCCTTTGTGCCGATCAATCGTCGAAGTGCGTAAGAGGCGACCCGCGAGTAAGAACGAGACGCGAGAAGCAATGTGCGCTAGATTGGGAATGGACAACAAAGCGCGGCCTCCCGGACGAAGAATCCGGTGAATCTCGGCAAAGGCTCGTTCTTGTTGTTCAAAATCAAGATGTTCGATAACGTCTAAAGCAGTCAATAAATCGAACGACTCATCCGCAAATGGCAATTTAGTCAGATCGCCACGATTGACATAGGCGGATTTGTAATTCATGTCTAAGCCAACGATATCGAAACCCTTTTCTCGATACTCTTCAACCAGAATTCCCTCACCGCAACCGACATCAATGATTTGTCGCTGACTTCCCTTCGCATGAAGGTATTTGCGCACAAACGCCATTTTGCAAACGTAAACGGGATAGTATTTCCACTTGCGATCAAGTTTTCTGTGGTATTCGCCTCGTGCTTCGTATTCACCGCTACGCACTACTGCCGTTTGTGCCATCGAAAATTCTCCAACTCGTCCTTAGAATGGGCTGGTAAGTCACTGTCGGCGATTATCGGCGCCGCTTTCGTCAAACTTGAATGAATTGGAAAAGTTTGTTTAATTCGTACAAACCGCCTTTTGTTTGCGCAAGCCGCTGCATGCTTCAAACCCCAACCTATTTTTGCTAGTTTAGGCAGGAAGAAATGGTTTTGTGCAACCTCGATGCGGCAATAATGTTATTTGTCACTCTGATCCGACATGGATGCATCTTAGCGACCAATGGTTGCATGAACGGTTCAACAAAGTGAAGCAGTCGAAGTAGAAAACGTAGGCCAAGACGACACGTTCAATATTGTGAATCGAGGCGATTTTCGGATAGGACCACTCGCCTGTTGAGCACGATCTCTGCAGTCGCAGTCGAGCGTGATATAAAGGATGAAATTAATACACTGTCAAACGGAAGTTTGGCTTACCCATCGAAAATAGGTTGAAGTGATGATCGTCGGTTTGCCACGCGAAATTAAAAAAGATGAGTATCGAGTTGCTTTACTCCCCGTTGGCGTTGAAGAACTTACACGTGCTGGACATCAGGTGTTGGTTGAATCTGGGGCTGGTATCGGTTCCGGGCTCGCAGACCATGAATATCTACGGCATGGTGCAGAAATTGTGCCAACAGCGGAAGATATTTTTGCCCGCGCAGAGATGATCATCAAAGTGAAGGAGCCGCTCGAAGCGGAGTGGCCTTTATTAAGAAGTGGGCAAATCGTTTTCACCTATTTTCATTTTGCTGCCAGTCGATCTTTGACGGAAGCAGTGATTGCTTCAGGTTGTACGGCAATTGCTTATGAAACGCTGGCGGACGACACAGGTAAGCTTCCCCTGCTGACCCCCATGAGTGAAGTTGCGGGCCGTATGAGTGTTCAAGAAGGCGCAAAGTATTTAGAGCGGCCCCAGATGGGCCGAGGTATTTTACTTGGCGGAGTGCCCGGCGTCGCGCCAGCACACATTACAATTTTGGGTGGTGGCATTGTCGGTGCCGGCGCAGCAAAAATTGCAGCCGGTTTTGGTGCTGATGTCCGTATCCTTGATATTAATATGGATCGCCTTCGTTATCTGGATGATATTATGCCGGCCAATGTCAATGTTCTGTTCAGCGATCGACATACGATTCGCGAACAACTCCAGCAGTCTGATCTCGTCGTAGGCGCCGTTCTGATCCCTGGTGCTAAAGCGCCCTGTTTGATTGAACGGGAGCAACTCCGTTTGATGAAGCCGGGAAGTGTCTTGATTGATGTGGCGATCGATCAAGGCGGGTGCGTGGAAACGAGCCGTCCTACAAGTCACAGCGAACCAACATTTCTTGTTGATCAGGTCTTACACTATTGCGTGACCAATATGCCGGGCGCTGTTGGCCGCACAAGCACTTTTGCGCTTTGCAATGTGACGCTGCCGTGGATTTTAAGGTTAGCCAACGATGACCTCGGTGTTCTCACAAAAGCATGTCCAGAGATAGCGAGAGCCGTGAACATCATCGACGGTTCAGTGACCAATCGCGCCGTAGCCAACACGTTCGATCTGCCGTATGAAGATCGCTTCGGCGTTTAGGCGAATGCGCCACAAGCTTTGAGGCGTGCTGGTACTGCATGCATCGGTAGTTTTTTATGTTTCGATTCATCGCCCCGTATTTCGGGTGCAATTGGACTATCGTCGGCCAATCACGATCCCTACAATTCCGCGGCTTTAACTCGGATAATTGGAGTCAATAGACCGCTACTGGAGACCTCGATGCGATCAATCGCAGTGATCAATCAGAAAGGTGGTGTAGGCAAGACAACCACTACCGTCAATGTGGCGGCAGCGCTTGCGGAGAGCGGACAGCGCGTTTTGGTCATCGATATGGATCCCCAAGCGCACGCAACGCTCCATATGGGCATGGAACTTGCCCCAGGCGAATTATCGATTTATGAAGTGTTGTGTGGGAAAGCTTCTTTGGCGGAAGCTACCCGCCAAACTGAGACCAACCTTTGCTGTGCTGGCAGCCATATCGATCTAGCCGCCGCCGAAATGGAACTTTCAAATATTGAGGGTCGCGACTTAATTCTTCGAAATCGGTTGCAAGATGTCAGGGACCAATATGACTATGTCATTATCGACTGTCCGCCATCCTTAGGCGTTTTGACAATCAATGCACTGGCCGCTGTCGATGAAGTCATTTTGCCGATGCAGCCTCATTTCCTCGCCTTGCACGGATTAAGTAAGCTCCTGCAAACCATCCACCTTGTCGCTCAACAGCTCAACCCGAGCTTAAAATTAATGGGGGTGGCCTTTTGTATGTTTGACTCGGGAACGCGTTTGGCTGCTGAAGTCAGTCGAGATGTAGAGCAGTTTTTTGAGCAGTCGCGTGGACAAGCGGTGCCGTGGGCCGAGGCAAAAGTCTTTGCTTCTCGTATTCGTCGCAATATACGTTTGGCAGAGGCGCCCAGTTTTGGGCGTTCCATTTTTAATTACGCACCAGAGTCGAATGGCGCGGCAGATTATCGGCAGATGGCTGACGAGTTATTGGCTGGACGTGGAGAAGGCGAATCCAAACCACGTGTGGCGGCTTGATTAGGGTTCATCCATTGCATTGCACGTGACATCTGAAAAAAAATGGGCCTCTGTCCATTTTTGAAACCACTTTCGCAATAGGTTTGCCAACTCAGCTAACTCAAGGTTAGCAGAAAGTGTTACTGCTTCGATCACCTGACCGATCGAATTACCCTTGAGAATCTTTTCGAGGAGTTGATATTCCAGAGGCTCGATTTCAAGTCGTCGGACCACATATTGTCGCCGGTTTAAGGCAACATACTGTTCCTGCGGTGGTGGCATATCTGGATTTTCATCTTGACGGAATGCAGTGTAGTAATCGTTAACGGGGAATCGGAAGGCAAGGAGACGTAAACTGGGAACCGGGTGAAGGATCATCTCAGGCCAGCGATCTGGGTCGATACTTTCGAGTTGCGCAAGTTCCAGTGGGGAATCTCCCTCAGATCCTGGTCCATCGAACACCTGCTCAATGTTGCGTTCAAGTGAGGCTAAGTCGATCAAAAAGTCGGGCCAGTCCACGTGACCAGCCAGACTCTCCTGGGCATCTGGCCGCGTTTCTTGTAGATGCTGAGTAAATTGGTCACCCAAATGGCACAGTGAATAACTTTGTGAAGGGTATCTTTGCAGGTAACCGAGTGAGAATTCGTCAAAGAGTTCGCTCCCCAAGGCATGTTCTAGTGCAGGAAAACTTTCTCGTAGGCATTCCATCAGTCGGGCGAAGTAAGCGTTCCCATAAATTCCGAGACGCTCAGCACTGGTGAGATTTTTGGAAGGGCTGACAACCGTATCTAAAACATCCATTTCAATGGGAATGGCCTTCTGCGCATCATCCGATGCGATGCCCGCCTCAATTCCACCCGCATGCGAGATCACAACTTGCATCCACGTTTGCAATTTCTGCAATTCGAAGCGTCGTGACTCTTCCATGGAAATTTTCTTTTTTGAGCGTGCGTTGCGTTTAAAACGCCAGTCGCAGTGTTACGTCACCCTTATTGCACCTCTGGCGTGACGAAATGAAGTGGATGAGGAACTGCCGCAGTTTGATCTACCGGACCGCTTTCGATTGCAGCATCACCTTTAGGTAATTGCTCTGCCATATAATCTTTGGCCTTGAGAACCTCAGCATGAACTTTTTCAAAAGGTGGAATTTGGGTATCCCACTCCAAAAGCGTTGAAATCCCACCAGTTTGGCGGTGTACCTCCCGATAAAGTTGCCAAACTGGATCGATCACTTCGGCATCGTGCGTATCAATCAAATGCGTGCCACAATTGGTATGGCCGGCAAGGTGACACTGAACCACACGGTCAAAAGGAATATGCTTTAAATATATTTCAGGGTCAAAATCGTGATTGACACTCGAAACGTATACGTTGTTGACGTCAAGTAACAATCCGCATTCAGTCGCTTTCGTCATCTCCGCCAAGAATTCCCACTCGGCCATGGTCGATTCAGCAAAGGTGACATAGCTGCTAGGATTTTCAAGAATAAGTGGTCTTTCCAAAAATTCTTGAACAATCCTGATTCGGTCGCAGACATGCTCAAGTGTGGCGTCATTGAGTGGAAGTGGGAGCAGATCATGTGTGTTGCGCCCGGCGATCCCGGTCCAGCAAAGATGATCTGAAATCCAATGTGCCTGCGTCTCTTTTGCCAGTTTCTTCAGTTTTTTCAGATACTCGAAGTTGAGCGGATCGGTGCTCCCAATCGAGAGAGAAACTCCGTGCATAACGATCGGGTAACGTTCTGCAATTTTGTCGAGTGTATGTCGCGGTCGACCTTGAGAATCGATGAAGTTCTCAGAAATAATCTCAAACCAATCGACTTCCGGATGATGTTCTAAAATGAAGGGAAAATGGACCGTGCGTAAGCCAACCCCGAGTCCCAGATTGGGATGCCCTAGACGTGGTTCGACCATCGAACGGCCACCTTATGAAGCGTTGAT
>CAUZBD010000188.1:0-5503 GCA_963577795.1 Planctomycetota bacterium
CCCTCTGATGACGACACCTCAGCGGTCCAGTTTGGCAGATGAACAGCGTGTGCAAAAGGTGCATGACGTTTCCCGTCGCCGATTTTTAAAACAAGGTTCGCTTGCCTCGGCTGCGGTGACGATCGGACTTGCTTCAGAGGCAAAAGCGGAAAAGTCTTCTGCGCTTGAAACAATGAATATTGGAATCGTAGGTACGGGTGGTCGAGGCGGAGGCGCTGCTCGAGACACACTCTCGATTAATCCAAATGTTCGCATTATTGCGATGTCGGATCTCTATCCTGAAAAGTGTCAGTCGATGCGAAAAAGTTTGGCCCGCCGATTCAACGAACGTGTCGCGGTTCAGGATAAAAATATTTTTGGCGGACTCGATGGTTACCGACGAGTCCTTGAACACCCCGATGTCGACTTGGTTTTATTGACCACGCCGCCAGGTTTTCGCCCACCCTATGTGGCCGAGGCTGTCGCTGCAGGCAAACATGTTTTTGCGGAGAAGCCGACGTGTGTCGATCCAGCAGGCTACCGTGTTTGCCTTGAGGCAGATCGTCAAGCACGCAAGCAGGGTACTGCGATTGTGACCGGCACGCAGTACCGCCGCCAGAAGAATTACATGGAAGTGGTCAAGCGAATTCACGAGGGCCAGATTGGCGATGTGATCTCCGCCACGAGTCGCTACTGTACTTCAGGGATTTGGAACCGCACCCGTAAACCGGGTATGAGCGATGCGGAATACCAGCTTTACAACTGGATGCACTTTGTCTGGCTCTCGGGGGATCAGATTGTCGAGCAGGCCGTACACAATATCGATGCAATGAACTGGGTGATGGGTGGCCCTCCGCTCACTGCCTATGGTTCGGGTGGCCGCTTCACGCGGCCCGCCGGAAGCCAGATGTGGGACAATGTATCAATCGATTACGCGTATCCGGACAACCGGTTACTTTCCTTCCAGTGTCGACAAATTCCGCATACCAAGGGCGAAAATGGCAGCGTTGTCTATGGCACAGAAGGGATCGCTTCCATTGGTGCAGCCAACAAAGGAGCCTCCCTTCACGATCGGTCGGGGAAGGAAATCTGGTCGATGAAAGGTGACATCAACGCCGCCTATCAACAGGAGCATAAAGATCTGGTCGATTCGATTCGCGCAGGCACCCCAATCGTCGAGTTGGCGGAGACTGCCGATAGTTCACTCACGGCAGTGATGGGTCGCTTGGCTGCCTATACGGGCCAGCGAGTCGACTGGGATTTTGTCACGCAGAAGTCAATGCTCGATCTGTTTCCCAAAGAGCTCAAGCTGGATGAATCGCTCCCGGTGGCTTCGTATGCCGTTCCAGGTGTGACCAAACTCATTTGATGGGCGCTGCGGCGGGTTTACCGAGAGTCTCCTCCGTCGGCCGGAAGGCCATGGAGGCCTGCACCGCAAAATGACAGGTGCACCCAGAGCTTGCTTCAGGGATCAACAGGAGGCCACCGGCTGGAAGCATGTTGATCCAACAACCGGGGCGACTGATCTGGGTGACTTTGGAGTGCTGTTGCGACTCCAGGTCAAACATTGCAGCATGCCGATCGCGGAAAAAGAACGCGGCGTTGGATGCAGCAATGGTCCCACAACCGCCACGGTGTCCCCGTCGCCACCCCCAATCGTATTGACGCTTTCCTGTTTTTAAGTCGTAGGCGAACGGCTCTACATAGAGCCGGTCTCCCACAATGACCGGATGATGGTCCTGCTCGCCGTGGTCGCCGTCGGCCTCCATTTTGTTATTTTGACTGACCTGCCAAAGAGAGCTTCCGGTGGCCGCGTCGATTGCATGGATATCGTACCAGACTGTTTTAGGGCCTTGGACGGAAGCTTGATTGCGCGAGCCGATCGTGAGAAAGACTTCGTTCTGATAGAGACCGTAGAGATGGTGTTCGATCGATGCATAATTCATTTTTTTCTTCCAAAGAATCTCTCCGGTCTGTTGATCGAGCGCGACGACAAATGTTTCTTGATCCAGGGCACGATCGATCCGCACGCGGCCGGATGTTTTTTGCGTTTCCGGTTTTTCCAGTTCAACAAAGTAGATTCTTCCGCCACCTAATGTGATGGTTGGATTGAGAATTACACGATCCGCTGGCGCGTAGTGCCACTCTAACTCCGGCATATTTTGAGCAAACGCAAAGACAGACGCACTGGCAACAAGTGGACGAAAATCCCAGTACGTACCCTCGATGATTGCTTGTCGACTATGTTCGCGTCGGATTCCACCTTCCAGTACACGACTGCCGAAGAGGAGCCCCTCCTCGGCCGCGACAAACCCCCATTCGTACGCCGCCTTTTCTCTTGAAGTGGGCACCTTGAATTGGCGTATCGGCTGACCATCGACTGCCGAAAACAACGAACACGTTTTTCCGGCCGCGATGAAAATGCCTTCGTCAACGGCACACATCGGCCCACAATCCCGCAAAACCCCAATCCGCCGCGAGCCGGGAACGGCAGTCTCCCAGCGGACTGTGCCGTTATACGCATCGACACCATACATTTTTTCATTTCCGGGAACATACAGCATCCCCGATTTGCAGAGGGGAGATGCGGTACGATGATGTCGATCGATCATCCCCTGAGGGCCCGGCAAACCAAACCACTGGGGAGTGAACGTACCCCGCACGAGCGCATCGCCACTGCAGGCTGTATTGCTGGCGTTTCCGTAAAGATGCGTCCACTCTCCGGCACCTGCGAGCGGCCCGCGGTATGTGGGTTGCATCGTCTTGACGTTCCAAAGGCAACCACCGGCAGGTCGCACGACACGCCATAGTTCCTCAGGGCTAAAGGGCAGATCGTTGTCTTTCGAATCGGCAACAAGGACGAGATTAAAGAGCCAACTGCCGTAGGGAAGTTTTTCCTGATGATCAAGGTCATGGACGGTCACCTGCCCATAAAGCTTCATGGCTTGAAGCCGCTTTCGGAGACTTTCGATTTTTGCAGCGTCATGCATCCCTACGATAACCTGCATCTCGGACTTGAGAGCGATTTGGATTGCAAATTCACCTAAATCATCTCCGAGTAGCAGACAGTAACCTTGCCTTAAGCCGGTCGTTGCAAGAATCGTTTCCACGGTTCGGTCGTCGGAAAACGTCATCCTCCTAGAAGTTTCGATAAAAGACCGGTCGCCGTCCGATTTTTGCTTCTTGGGGGTAAAACAATAAAGGTCTCCTTCTTCCGTGCTTGCCAGCAGATGGTCATCGGCCAGTACAAGACTGCCACAGGTGCCGTCGATTTCTGCTTGCCATCGCAATTGATGCTCATCCCGGGAGAAGGCCGCCACTTTGCCGGGGCCGCCCGCAAAAATCAGTTTGCCAGCTTCGATTGCCGTCCGGTCAAACGGCGCAAGTAAACTTGGTCGCTCAATCACAGGATCTTTTTTGTCGCCTTCAAGCGACTCGAGTACTGCCCCTTGAAGGTTTCGACCTGTCGCGGCGAAAAGGCGTCCTCCGCGGCGGGTAAGGTAACCTTGAGGCGACCGCTGTAATGGTGTCTTCTTGACGAGTTTGCCGTCATGGAGGTTGAGTGTGACCAGGTGTACTCCTTGCCGGGGAAACAAACCCGTCGTGAACCACACTTTTCCCTTTTCGACGAAAATACCGCTGCGGACTAATTGAGGATGGACCAACCGCCCATTGCCAGGAAAATACTGACCCGCCGGTTGATAGCGCCATATTTCATCTCCCGTTTGCGCGCTAAGGCAGTAAACTCCCCCATCATCCGAGCCAAACAACACGCGCTTTTCGAACACCGTCGGTGCGAGTCGTATAGGAGCCTCGGCAAAAAAATGCCAGAGTTCTTTTCCCGTCTCTAAATCGAGACAATACAGTTGATCGTTGCTCGAGGAGCCCAGGTAAACCCTCCCCTGGGCGACGACGGGCTCGAAGCAACGATCGAAGGTGACTCTCGGTTGCAGGTTTTGCTTGTTGTGCCAAAAGTCCTGTTGGGCTGGAGGCGGCCAGGCCGGTCGGGGGCCAGGACGAATCTGACGGTACCATGCCAAGTGCAGAGGCAGGGCTGGTTCTGCGCCCGCACGACCGCTGCGGTGGATGTCGTGACCGAACGTGGGCCAGTCGCGTGAGGGATCATAGGTTGCCAGAGCGCCAGGAAAGAGAACCTGCTCCGCGTCAAAGCGTTTTTTTATTTCACCGGCAGAAAGTGCCCGATCCCAAATGCGAACCATCGCCATTTGGCCGGAGAAGAATGTCGGAGTTGCCTGGCCACTGCTTTGCGGAGGAAGGACGCCGATTTGAATCTCAGGCGACTGGAGCGGAAAAATATTTCCCCGCTGCGTGAAAGATTCTCCAGCCAAGTGCCCGTCAACATAAATATTCTGCTGCTGACCATCATAGGTTGCCGTGATCTGGTACCACTGTGCAGCCTGATAGAAGGTCCGGGCGGTGAGTCGTGTTGATTGTTTTTTATTTGCGCTCTGAAGCGTAAAGAAAAAATGATCTTGATCTCCACCAAGCAGCCAAGAAATTTGGTTATTTTTTTTACAGCACACTAAACAAAATTGCTTTTGATCTTGTTCTGGACGAACCCAAACCTCAACGGAAAGTGCCGTTCGCGAGAGCGGGGCGGACTGCTCACTAGTGAGTGCCACGCGGACTCGTTCTCGATTGCTGGTGAACCGCAAGGCATGTGGGCGTTGTTTATCAAATAGTGGCTCATCCGAACGTGTGAGCAGCAATTCGGGAGGTAGGCCCGGCGGATCGGACGAGAGTGTCTCGGGCATCTGCCGTAAGTTCCAATCGATGATTGGTACACTTCGTTCATCCGCACTTGCTGCGAGCGGGCCTAACGTAGTAAGCGTAACGAGCAGTTGCAGCGAGCGACAAAAGGTTGCACGCAGAGTGGATAGGGCCATGTTTGTGCTATTTCACATTCACATTAGATAATCAAGGTGGCTGCCTTGCGAACGCTAAGGCATGAATTTCATGGGTGTTTTGGTCAGTATATCTGCCCCTGATTTTCCGCAACATCCGTAATGCTTCGCAGATGCTCTTTTTTAGACCCTTTTTTGCCGAGGAAAGTACTTCAATGGTAGCTTTCTTATGCGCAAGCCGACTAGAATGGGTGCATTCGCATTCGTCTAGGATTGATCCATGCTCCCCCCCCAAGACCGACTCCAGATTCTTGAATCTGCTGGGCAGACCGGTGCGCTTTTAGAAGAGCTTACCCGGGGGCAAGCCGCCGAGCCACTTCCTATTTCCGGTGCCGAGATGAAGGCCCGCGGGTGGGACGAGGTCGATGTTGTCTTCGTCACGGGGGATGCTTATGTCGATCACCCCAGTTTTGCCGCAGCGATTTTGAGTCGCGTGTTGGAGGCGGCCGGTTTTCGTGTAGGCATTTTGCCGCAGCCCGATTGGCAGAGTTGCCAACCCTGGAAGACGTTTGGGCGGCCGCGACTTTTTTTTGCGATCAGCGCGGGCAATATGGATTCGATGATCAACCACTACACCGCGAATCGCAAGGTCCGGAACG
>CAUZBD010000189.1:0-5484 GCA_963577795.1 Planctomycetota bacterium
AACTGGCTTCGATTCCGGTCGCGACCCACCCTGTGGCCAGACCGGTCGATTGGTCCAGACGTGGACCTCCTTCACATCACCAATGCCACCGCTTTGTGTGATGGCTGCCGCTTCGCGCAGACCGTTGTTCGACGTGCCCTGATTGCCCATCTCGGTCGCCACGCCCATCTTCTTCGCAAGTTCTCCTAGATAGCGGGCTTCGAAAATGGTGTGTGTAAGGGGCTTCTGGCAAAAACAATGCTTGCCCATCGACATGGCCTTTGCGGCGGCGACTGCGTGGGTGTGATCCGGTGTGCTCACGGTTACCGCATCGACCTTGTCGCCCAGCGTATCGAGCATCTCGCGAAAATCGGCAAACGTACTAGCACCTTTAAAGCGTTTCGAAGCGCCCATCAATCGCTTACGGTCTGTGTCGCAAATACCGACCACCTCGCCGCTCTTGCCGGCATTGGCCGAATCGCTCGAGCCCTTGCCACCAATCCCGATACAGGCAAACTGTACCTTTTCATTGGCCGACTTGCTTTCCGCCGCCTGCACGCCACCCGCCACCCAGTATCCGGCAGCAACGGCTGAAGATTTTTGTACAAAAGAACGCCTGGTGATTCTTGTAGCCATCGGTGGGCCTCTCTAGGACGGGGTGGGAATTCGCGGAGGCAACCTTTGCTGCCACCCACTGCACCCCCACAATTTAACCTGCCTGTGCTATGGCTGCAATTGATAGCACCAACCTATGTTTTTTTGACCCAAACGGGCGGTTTCCCCGTCGGCCTACCCTGCCCTAAAATAAACGACCCGCCCCACCCCCTAGGAATCAGTTCATGCCCACCCGCTTTGCTGCACTGCTTCTGTTTCTCTTCGCCCTCTGCCCATGCCCAACGCTTGTTGCGGCAACATCCGACGTGGCAGTCAAGGAATTGTCCGCACGTGGCGGAAGGGTCAAAAAAAATGAATCCGGAGACGTCGTTGAAATTGATCTAGCCAATGCCGATGTGGGTCTCGATCAATTGCAGCTGCTCTCCGCTTTTCCCGAACTGAATCGCCTTACGCTCTGGGGCGCATCGATCACCGATGCCGCCCTCCCGCTACTGGTAAAAAACCCGAAACTGAAAACCCTGGTACTCGAAAATACCGAGATCACCGGCGGGGGGATCGATACGCTGACGAATTTAACCAACCTCAAGGTCCTCAACCTCCGCCGCAGCACGTATCTGGACGATTCGGCGCTTGAGAAAATTGGCCGAATGCAGGACCTCGAACAATTAATTCTGCTTTATAACAACTTTTCCGACGCGGGCCTCGAACATCTCGCCAATCTTAAAAAGCTCAAAGTCCTCGATCTTCGCGGCTGCACGATGGTCACCAGCGAAGGACTCCGTCCGCTGGCCGCACTCCCGAATCTGCAGCGACTCAAACTGCGGTGTCCGGCCGTGGATGACAGCGGCGTGGAAATTCTATCAGCGTTTCCCAAACTCCGCGGTCTCTGGCTCGAAGACTGCAGTGTGACCGATGAAGGGGCTGCCCACCTCGCCAAACACACCAAGCTCGACGAACTGTACTTGTTCCGGACCTACATCAGCGACGATGCCCTGGCCGCCCTTGCGCCGATGGTACGCCTCAAGCGACTCTCGCTGCGGGATACGGCCATCTCGGGAAGCACGCTCAATAACCTCACCGCTTCGGCCAACACGCTCACCAATCTCGATTTGAGCGAAACGCAAACCGATGATGCCGGAATGGCGAAATTAGCAAATCTAAAAAAACTCGAGTGGCTCAACCTCTGGAACACGCAAATCGGGGATCTGGGCCTGACACAGCTTAAGGACCTCACCAACCTTCGCTGGCTCAACCTGCAGAACACCCGCGTTACAGACGCAGGCATCGAAGCGGTTCAGCCACTGAAAAGACTCGAATCGCTCAATCTGAGTGAAACCACCATTTCGGATAAAGGCCTTGCGCAGCTTGAGTCGCTGAAGAATCTCAAGGAGCTGAACGTCGCCTTTACCCGGGTGAGCCCCGCGGGAATCACCGCGCTACAAAAAACGCTGCCACAGCTCAAGATCACCCAATAACGGGCAGCTACTCGATTTCTTCGAGCCAGAGTCGAATCTCGTTACCGTATTCGCTGCCCAAGTTATTGAGCGTGAGTTGACGCAGGAAGTGGGCTGCACCCTCTTCCCGCAAATCAGCGGCTTCGGCATTTGGGAATCGCCGCGCCGGATCCGGCGCGATGAGCCCCATACAGAAATTCATCAGTAAATCATTGACGACGACTTCAGCCGGAAGGATCTCATGCAAACGATGCGGGAGGGTTCTTTTCGCTTCCAACAGCGGGCCATATTCAGTGATGCCGTGGAACGGTGGTTGTCCCGAGAGCATCTCAATCAACACGTAGCCGAGGCTGGCGAGATCGGATCGCGGAGAATACTCTCCCGCTTCTAAAACTTCTGGCGCGGCATACGCCGGGGTACACATTTGCCGTGCCGGTTCATCCGACATTTCCGCTGCCGAACCTATGTCGATCAGTTTGGCATTCCCAGTTCGCTTGAGCATGATATTTGAGGGCTTCACATCCCGGTGGATAATTTCTACTCGGTGCAGCGCGGCGAGTGCCCCCAATACATCACGCAGGACTGCTACGGCCACGCCCGGCTTAAGCCGCGGATGAACAGGACCCGCCGTAACAATCACATTGTTCATATAATCCCAACGTCGTCGGCTCACGCGTTCACACGAACGGTCGAGCATCGCATCGGTGAGCAAGCGGCCCATATCGTAGCCATCGATCCACTCCATCTCCATCATCCGGATCCGGCGGTGGTCGACAAAATTGTGCACATCGAGCAGGTTGTCCTGCTGAATTTGTGCAACCATCGCAGCCACCCGCGCCATGCGTGCCATCGATTCATCGTAGGCCGATTCGGTATCAAAAGAATGTGGCGAAAATATTTTCAGCGCAACAGGTAATGTGAAATGATCGGCGCCTCTGCGTTCGGTAAGATAAACAATCCCTTGCCCTCCCTCACCCAACTGCCGCAGCAGGCGGTGGTGTTCAGTCCAGCTGAAACGTTGGTTGTCTATCAACCCATCGTATTCAGCAACGAGATGTTCCGGGCGACGCTCCGAAATACTCCCGGCAAGAGTGAGCGTTGGTGACTCTTTTAAAATCCGCGTTGTCGACATCGTCGCATACCTCAATCACGGCACACTGAACAAACAGGGAGTATCGCCCCATTAAAAGCGATTTTCGGTGTCGCACAAGATCAGGTGACCGAAAAAATCAAATCGACGCTCGTTGAATCAACCGTTACTTATCTGAATGGCGTGTGTATTGAAACGTATACGGACGCGGAGCTATCAGTGCCTCTTGCGGCGGCAGCTACCTTGCAGGACGCGGAAAGCCGAGTTGTTTGTCGACCAAATTCACAAGCGGTCGCCCCTGCTGATAGCGTGTCAGATTCTCACAAAAGAAATGTGTCATCCGATCGATGCGGTTCGCAGCCTGGCCGGCGACGTGAGGCGTAATCAAGAGATTCGGAGCCTCCCAGAGTGGACTTTGTGCCGGGAGAGGTTCGTCACGCGTTACATCAATGGCCGCCGCAGAAATCTGACCTGTGAGAAGTGCGGCCACTAAATCGTGTTCTACCACCACCGGGCCGCGGCAGACGTTGACCAGCACGCTTTCTGGCTTCATTGCCTGAAGATTATTTTTATCGATTAATCCGCAGGTTTCATCGGTAAGCGGCACGCAAAGCACGACAATATCGCTCTCCGCTAGGAGCTGCGGGAGTTTTTTTCGCGGCCAGACGACGTCCACGTGATCGGGTGGATCAATCGGAAAATAATCGGTGGCCACAATCCGGACACGATAAGGAGCAAGCAATTCTGCGAGACGCTGACCGACCCCGCCAAAACCCACGATACCCACCGTCGAGCCATGCAAGTCACGCGTGGGCCGGCGCAAAAATTCGCGCCGGCCCTGCGCCTCCAGAAAGTCTGGCAATCGACGCAGTACCGCACCGATGAGACCCATCGTATGTTCGGCCACCTGATCGGCCAGCACGCCCGATGCGCTTGAAATGACGATTTCGCTCTTAACGACAGAAGGATCAAGGCAATGGTCGAGTCCCGCTGCCGACGACTGAATCCACTGCAGACGCCCGAGCTTTACAATACTTTGCCAATCTACTGTCACTTTCACGTGACCGCAGAAAAGATCGGCTTGCAGAAGCAACTCCGCAAGTTGATCCTGCTCTCCTGTAACGACCTCATAGGGACCGGCGGCCGCCTGGATTTGGTCAACATGTTTTGCTTCGACCGGGTAACCTAATAACAATCGCATCGCCGTCTTCTTTCTCTTAATAACATTCCCAGACCACGCGACTGCAAAACATTACCCGTTACGATAACACTGGCGGTTATTGCTCATTTTCTCTACAATGAAGGGTGTTGCAAACGGACCCCCAACTCTAAGGCCGCTTCCCGCCGGGCCGTACGACCCACCCACTCCCTCGCGACACGTAAAACCGACTCAGGAAATATCCCCCATGGAAAATCGTGTCCTCTATCCATCGGCCGTGATCATCCTCCTGGTCGCACTTCGACTCGCAATCGGCTGGTATTTCTTCGAAAGTGGCCGAAGTAAAAATCTCGATCGCAATTTTTCCTCCGTGGGATTTCTCTCCCAGGCCAAGGGCCCACTCGCACCCCTCTTCAAAGCCAACCTACCCCATTACCACAGGTTTACGGAACTTGCCGCGATTCCGCAGGTCGACGCTCCCAACCCGCATCCCGCACGTTCGGCCCAGTGGGACGCCTTCCAGGCGGCTCCCTACGCCGCCTGGCAGGAACAAATTATTTTCGACTTTGGTCGCTTACGCCTGAAAGCGAATACATTTTATCAATACGACCCAGACCAACTCAAACGCGCGGACAAAGTATTCTCCTACTACCTGCGGCAGCTCGACGACTATTTCATTACGAATCGAGACGATATTGCTGCCTATCGGCACGAATTGGCCCGTCTCCACGACTGGCAGCAGACCGCGACTGCCTTGGACGTACCGTACCAGCAGCAGCGGATTGCCGCAAAACAGGCTGAACTTAAAACGGCAGCGGCAGGCGTTCAGTCTGCAGTGACCGCGATCGAAGACGATCTACGCGATGAACTCGCCGCCTTAGCCGTTTCGGAAACGGCCCACCAGCGAGAACCACTTCCCCGATCCAATGATACACTTGCCACATTTGATCGGTTTCTGATGGTCACCCACTTTCTTATCGGTGGGTGTCTGGTGGTAGGATTTCTGAGCCGTTTTGCCGCCATCTCCGCCGGTCTTTTTCTGCTCACCGTGATCGCCTCGCAACCCCCTTGGATAGCTGGATATAGCACGATTGGCTACCAGCTGGTCATGTTGATCGGGTGTCTCCTGCTCGCGGTGACCCCCTCAGGAAGATGGTGCGGAATCGACTACTTTCTGCCTACAATGG
>CAUZBD010000190.1:0-5469 GCA_963577795.1 Planctomycetota bacterium
ACTTTTGGCAGTTGATTGATGAACTGTTCGCGTTGTTCGACGCTTTGAGAAAGCAATGCCAGGTCGGCAGCATAGGCGGCGTCGAGAGGTTTGAAATAGTCCGCAAGTTTTTTGAGTTGGCCACTATTACGGTTTTCAATTGGCCGCTTGAGGATCTCAGTAATTTCCGCTGGTCTTTCCTCCTCAGCAGGCTTTGTGGTTGGCGGTTCCGCCATTTCCTGTTCGGCGATCGGCAGACTTGCCTTCTCCACAACGGATTGCAGTTGCTTCCGCTTTGCAATGTCTTGTTCGGTCTGGAAGGTCACGGTGGGGGCCATCTGGCCGCTTCGTCCCGCGCCGGTTTCGGAGGTATTGTTGAAAAACGCGTAGAAACGATAATAGTCACCGATGGTGAGGGGGTCGTATTTGTGATCGTGGCAGCGACAACAGGTGAGCGTGAGCCCTAACCAAACAGTTGCAACTGTTTCGGCACGGTCCATCACATTCTCGACGCGACTTTCCTCCGGAATCCGCCCCCCTTCCCCGTTGTGCATATTATTGCGGTTGAATCCCGTCGCAATCTCCGTATCGAGTGTCTTCTCCGGCAATAGATCTCCAGCAATTTGTTGCCGTGTGAAGCGATCGAACGAAAGGTTTGCATTGAGCGCCTCCACGACCCAATCCCGCCAAGGCCACATGGTCCGCTCCGGATCTCCCTGGAAGCCGTTACTGTCGGCGTAGCGGGCCGCGTCGAGCCAGTCCCAGGCCATCCGTTCGCCATAGTGGACCGATGCGAGTAAACGGTCGACCGCATTTTGATAGGCCCGCTCAGATGGATCTTGTAAAAAAGCTTGAATCTGTGTCGGGGTGGGTGGCAGGCCGGTCAGATCAAGCGATACGCGACGAAGCAACCGTGCGGGTGATGCTGTGGGCGACGGTGCGAGACCCTTTGCTTCGAGCCTCGCAAAGATAAAACGATCGATCGGGTTCAAACTTTCGGCCGCATGAGCAGGTAGGGGGAGCGGTGGTTGCTCGAGCCGTGCGAGCGACCAGTGTTCCTGCCATGCCCCCCCCTGCTCCACCCACGTGTGGAGAATTTCCTGCTGCTCGGGGGTGAGGCTGATTTTCGCATCCGCAGGAGGCATCCGTTCGTCAGGATCGGTGGCCGTAATCCGCTGGATCAGCGGACTTTCATCCGGTTTGCCTGGCACCACGACCCCCGACTCCTCGACCACTTCTCTTTGATCCAGCCGCAGGTCGGCCTGGCGTGCCGCCTTGTCCGGTCCATGGCAGTGAAAACACTTTTCGGCCAGAATCGGCCGGACATCGCGGTTGAAATCGATCGGCTCGCTCGCCACGCCGCTCGGTTGCATCGCGCAGAGGAGGACAAACAACATCAGGAGTTTGCAGATTCGGCAAATCGATTGTCGGTCCATAGTAGTCGGCTTTCGGGCAGATAAATCACGCTCTCTTGCCATTATAACCAGGCGAATCCCCTGCCCCACCCACCGACTTGGTGCGATCGCCCCAAGTGAAGTCCTCCCCAGCCTATTGGTCCTGCGGTCGTCTGCCGAGGTGGTAGAGAAATTCGACGAGGTCGCGGAGATCGAATGCGTCGAGATACTTGTGCATGTCTTCGGGCATCGCACTTTTTCCGCTGAAGCGATCATCGATCGCGTCGACCGCAATATCGATCGATTGACGTTCCGGAGTCAGGAGGCGTACCCACCTATCGTCCTCCGATTGCACGATGCCAGAGACCACCCGTCCTTCGTCGGTGGTGATCACAGTCGTTTCATATCCCTTTGCGATTTGCGCACTGGGTAGCACAATCGACTCGAGCAGATACTCTCTGCTCTTTTCGACGCCGATGCGACTCAGTGGCGGCCCGGCACTTCCCCCCACTGTTTTGACTTTATGACAGCGGAGACATTTCACTTCCATCCGCCCGATAAAGAGTTCCCGACCCCGCGTGTAGCTGCCCCCTTGCAGCGCAGTGCGGTATGGTGCGAGTGCATCGGTGGATGCAAACGAATCTTGATAGGCTTTGAGTTTCTCCTGGACCAGGGGGTTTTTCCGGACGGCTGCTGCCTGGACCAGATCGAGTTGCAAGGGTTTGGGAAACGTACCGTCAACCAAACGCGTGAGCCAGTCGCTGAAAGCGGCATCGACTTCTGCCTGCGGAACCTGTGCAAGTGCCGCGAGCGCCTGTTGCTTTTCGTTTTGCGAGTCGCTGTTTTGAACGACTGGAATCAGTAATGCGGCAGCCCGCTGGGGATGGCGTTGTGCGAGGATCGCACCTGCGGCAATACGTACCCCCGGGTTTTCATCCTTCAAAGACGTTTCCAGTAAAGCGGCTGTTTGCGGGGCATCCTGATGAGCCAAAAGGCGGAGAGCGGCGATCCGCGTAGTGGTTTTTTGGTTCGCATCCTCTACCCACGCTTCGAGAACTTCTGTGCCGCTTTCGATTCCATAGGTCGTGAGCAACCCAATGATTGCCTCCTCCAAATCAGGCGCGGCACTTCGGAGCAATTCGGCAGCTTGCCGGTCGAGTGTGGTGCGGAGCATCTCGGTGGAACGCTCCGCAAGCGGTCTATAGAGCCCGACAACGCGGTCGAGCGGTGAGGGTTTTTCCCACGCGGCGAGCATCGCAGCCGCTTCGCGGCGGCTGGCAGTTGGATGGGCCTCGTGCTGTAAAAAGCGCAACAGCCGCTCGGCATGTTCGTCTCCACCAGCCCGGTAGTTGGCACCCAGCAGTCGTCGTAAGAGCGCCTCATCGGTTGCACGCTCGCCGTGATCGCTGTCGGTTTCCTCGAGATAGTGCAGGAGTTTATCGGCGAGTTGTTTTTGAGCCCCTGCAATGGGCACATCGTAGATGGCGCGTGCCGCCTCGGTCACAATTTGGGGATCTTCGTCATCAAGAAAGTCGGCAATTTGTGGATCGCCAAGCCGCCGGAGGGCAAGGAGGATGCCGAGTCGCGCTGAACGATTTGCATCGTTTCGATGGGCGTGCAAGGCATCGCGTTCCCCGCTGCCCGCAAGGCCCGTCACTGCCGCATAGCGCAGATAGGGATCGCGGTCCGCGTTGTCGCGAAGCATCTGCAGCAAACTCTCGACGGCAGTCGGGTCGCGGAGTTTACCGAGTGCGATCGCCGCAAACATCCGCACGCGGGCTGTGGGGTCGGCCAGGAGTGGAAGTATGGATTGACTTGCCCCTGCAAGCTGTGCCTCTCCCAGAACGCCGGCAGCCTGTGCGCGTATTTCAGCATCGGCATCGGCAAGTAGCGGAAGGATTCCTTGGAGACGATTCGGGTCTTTACGTCCGAGAATTCCCAATCCCCAAAGGGCATGCAGCCGTGCCATTTGGTCGGTACTCTCCAGAGCCGTCTGTGCGAGCAGTTTCTCTGCCTCTGCGCCACGGGTCGTGAGTTCAAGTTGGGCATCGAGACGTACCCGGCGGTCGGCATGCGATAACAACCCGATGAGCGTTTGATTGCTCTGGTCTCGCATCCCTTGACCGAGCAGCATTGCGGTCTCCTCGCTCACCCGCTGCGCAGCGGCTTCGGGATTAAAGACGCGATAGACGCGGCCCTTTCCCGCGGGATTCCAGGCGGCTGCCCAGTCAGCGACGTAGAGGCCATCGGGCCCAAAGGCCGCATCGCTGCAAGAGAGTCCCCAGAGGAACCGGTGCAGATTGTCGATCTGAAACGATGCCCCATCGGGTTTGAACCCGAAGGCATACACGCCGGTCTGCGCGGGGGAGCCATTGTAATCACAGAGGAACATTTTACCCCGATACGTCTCGTTGAGTCCCGTTCCCGGATAGAAAGCAACGCCCGAAGGACCGTTTCCAATATGGGCGATCGGGGGCAAGATATCGGCCGCCTGCCCATCAAAGGGAAGGTGCCACATGCGCTCCGCGTTCCAGGGACCGCGGCGATAATCCTTCTCGCCCATGTACTGCCAGCCCATATGCCAACCGCTGTCGCCGCTTTCGATCACGTGCACGAGGCGGGCCTTATCGCCACCATCGGAATTATTGTCGCCCGTGAACAGGTTGCCGAAATCATCGGAGCAGAGGTCTTGCGGATTGCGGAGTCCGGCGTGAAAAATTTCGAGCCCCGAACCGTCTCGATTGCAGCGGAGGACCGCACCTTGGTGCGGCAGCGAAACGACACCCTCGGGTGTTTCCACGTGCAACCCGCGATCACCGATCGTGAAATAAACTCTGCCGTCTACGTGCAGCATCGGGCCGTGCATGTCGTGGCCCCTGAATCCGACATGCACACCATACCCGTGACTGAGTGATTTCCGCTTTTCCGCCACTCCATCCCCATCTTCGTCTTTCAGTTGCCAGAGATCGGGAATGCTGGTCAGCAACACTTCATCCCCCAGGGCCAGGACGCCCGCGGCAGGCCCACTTTCCACCCGGTTGAATCGATCGGCAAACACCGTCGCGCGATCGGCCCGACCATCTCGATCGGTATCCTCAAGCAAACGGACCCGATCGTGCCGCTTTGTATAATTTTCGACCTCTTTGCCATGTTTTCTCTGGTGCATCGCCAGTCGATCGGCAACGGTGCGGCAGGCTAGATCATCCTCGAGGCTCGTGGATTGCGGATTGTTGCCGTAGCGAAAAGATTCGACAACAAACACGCGGCCCATCCGATCGATACTCAGAGCCACCGGGTTGGCGAGCATGGGCTCGGCTGCAAACAGTTCGACCGTAAACGGCTTGGGCAGCGAAAAACCTGTGATCGCTTTTTCTGCCTGAGCCGATGCTGCCTCGATGACCGGTTCGAAGGACGGTGGATTTTTCTCTGCGGTGCAGACTCCCGGTTCTGCAATCCATGTCGTTGCCAGTGCCGCTGCCGCCAGACCGACAGTTCGGCACCAGACGCCCCACCGGTGGGGCGGGGTGCAACGTAGGCGGCAGCGAACAATGGAGGCGGGAAGCATACGCGAGCGTCAATCCGCGGGGGGTCGAACGGTGGAAATGGAGGACAAGGAAGCGGTTGCCCAGTCCGCCTCTGCCCGATCGGTCTCTTACGCTGTCCATTTTAGACCGGAATTTAAGCCATGTCCAAGACCAAACCGCGCAAGCTCCTACCAGGGACTACGACCGCCGTTGACACACAGCGTCTGTCCGGTCACGAAGGCGGCTTCTTCACTGGCATAATAAAGCACCGCGTCCGCCACATCCTTCGGCACCCCCCACCGTTCCATGGGAATCGTGGCCAGATAGGCGTCTTTGTCTTCTTTGGCATCTTTTTCGTGGCGTTCAACGGGTATCCAGCCCGGAGAAACCATGTTCACCGTAATGCCGAAGGGTGCCAGTTCGGTTGCCATGCTTCGCGACCAGCCGATCTGCCCTCCTTTGGCAGCCACGTACCCGCTGAAGGGGGCCACGCTCGTGTGATAAACCTCACTGGTGATGTTGACGATCCGGCCCCATTTTTTGGCTTTCATGTGCGGAAGTGCGCGGCGAGC
>CAUZBD010000191.1:0-5445 GCA_963577795.1 Planctomycetota bacterium
CGGTCGTACGTGACAGTTTGGTGACAAAGTGGGCCGTCTCGGAGAAATTTAAGTCGGTCGTATTGCCGATCATGTACTGGAAGGTTCGAGCAATCAGATCAATACCCACATTCTTCACATCAACAAACATGTCGAGTTGTGCACGAACAAAGGGACGACCCGATTGATCGGTTGTAAAATCTGAGTGGAGCACCAGTAAGCAATCGGCACGGATCGGCCGTTTGGTCAGGCTGCCGGTGTAGGCGCCCTGACCATAAAGGACGTGAACCTTTTGATCTCCGTAGAGAAATTCAAGAGTACCTTTCGTCCCTTCGCCATCGGCAGCGTTAAACTGCAGCGGCCCCTTGCGGGTAATGCTCATGTCCGTTGCGTCCATCATTTGCCAAATGCTGACGATCACTTCCGGATGTCGGATGAGGAACATATAGTAGCGCGGATCGCAATCGATAATCTGCGGAGTCATTCGCTTAAAGACACTCGTGTTTTCGATCACGGAGTTTGCTTTCTGCCGGGCCGCCACATCGAGTCGATCGAACGGTATTTCGGCAATGGCCTCTGTTCGCAAACTATTCGTGCGCAGGAAGAATGGTGATGCAGCGTACATTTCGTTCGCCAAACCAGAGATCCCACTCGCCACGACTGCAAGAGTGCAGCTGAGTAGCTGTACTTTTCGCCTCTTGAAAAATCTGCGCAGCATTTCACCGTGTCTGGACTGATCGAAGCGTACAGTTTTCTTCACTCGCATCATTATGCCGTACCGTTACCGTCTTGGTGGTTCACCGTTCCAATTATTCGGCTCAGGCAAGCCGATGGGGTCAGTTAATTTTGGTAAACTTGCCAAAGCGACTCCGACCACCACCTGCCAGGCGAGTGAACGATGGTTAGCTACGCATCGCTAGCCGGTGAAGTTGCGGAAAAACAAAGACAAAGAGTGAAGGTCGCGACCTGAACGCTGGCATTGCCTTCAGCTAACGCACTGCATGCGTAGGTCAATACGATTTTAGAACTTCGGTAGACAGTCGACTAGACGGAGCGAATTTATCGTCGACTTGTTTTTTCGCCCGGGAGAGTGGCAAGCAGAGCAGTGGGTGCCAGGCGTTCGACCTGGCTGACGTTCACATGGTTCTTTTTTAGCCGAGGCATGTAACCGCGCGATCCGGACACACCGACGACTTTGCCGATGTGTGGTTGAAGATCGACGCCCAGTCCGGGACTGACAAACATCAGTATCTTTCCTTTGACGTCCGTGAGCGCATATTTCGGCGCACCGCTTCGCTTCGAGACGACGGGAGTCAAACGACCCACGCCAGCAAAGTCAGGAATCTTTTCGAGGGGATTATCCCTGGAAACCGCCAGCGGTACATATGCACCGGCATTGGTGGTTGGGGCCTGTGTCGTCAGGGAGAGATAATTTTGTTGTAGCTGTTCAAAACGTGCGATCTCATCACAGATTAATCGTGCACGACCGCGGTCGAGTGCCGTTTCCGCCTGCTCAAGTTGTTGGGTGGCCTGCGTTTTGAGTGTGTCGAAATTCCACTGCGCTACAGGACCAGTCACAATCAGCGAAAGTGCTAAATCCATCCGCAGGCCGCTAATTTCGGCAGGCGATACGCGCGGTGCACCGGCAACCATTCCTGTCTGTGCTTGGGGTGGAATTGGCGATTGATAGTCTTGAAGATGAATGTTTGTTTCTCTGGTAGACACATCACTGGACGGTTGGCCGCTTGCGCCGGTCACGTCGGGTCCGAATACCCAGCGGAATTCTCCGCTCGGTGGCGCCACTTTGAACATCGTTTGTGGCATACCATTTTGGGGATCCACAAACTTGCGTTCACCTAGCACCTGCAGATATTCCCCGCGGCGAAGATGGACCTGTTGTTCATGAAATTCGTCGTTCAGACGACTACCGATACGTGCGGCGACTCCCTTCACCATCACTTCTGCCAGGTTGTCGTCGCCGATTTTCAGACATTCGGCCGGTACCCATGAAAAACTTCCCCGGGGAGGACGGATGGCATACCAATCTCCAGAATCGTGCCGATAGATTTCGACCCGCTGACCATGATGGAGGACATCGGTTGCGTAGTGTTGCTGCGATGGCCCGCTGCGAACGGGGGTATTATCGCGAAGCACAATTGCCGTGAAGGGGAATGCCTCACTACCGCTCGCGTCAGAGCCCAAATAATTTGTGGCGATCAGTGCGAGGCTGAGTGATACCCAGAGCAGAATTCGCATCGCAGTAAAAATCCAAAAGGGTAACAAAAGGGTAAAAAGGTGGGCCAATAAAAGTAAAAAGATGCGAGAGCGTGGAGCACTTGTAGAGGAATCGATCCAGGGGAACAACAGCAGCTCGGTGTGAGCCGTCTCACATGGAGCCCCCTAGCTTGCATCCCGAGGGTGCGAAGAAGGTGCTTTTAAGATGCTGTCTTGGCTTCTCTTAAAAAACCGACACTTCTGCCCTACGCCGCCAGCGTTGCAGTCACTAGAATCGATCTTTTCGCTGTCCTTGGGCGTGAAAGATTATGCCTCGCTACAACCCGGCGGAACTCGAATCCCGGTGGCAACGTTATTGGAAGGAGCATCGCTCCTTTGCAACGCCGCGTCTGCCGAAAGAGAAGAAGTTCTACGCCCTCGATATGTTTCCTTATCCGAGTGGCGATGGTTTGCATGTGGGGCATCCGGAAGGGTACACAGCGACCGACATTATGAGTCGCTTTGCGCGGATGCAGGGGGCAACAGTCATTCACCCGATGGGGTTCGATGCCTTTGGTCTCCCGGCCGAAGAGCACGCGATCAAAACAAACACACCGCCCCGAGTTCAAACAGAAAAAAATATCGCAAACTTCCGTCGGCAACTCCGGATGCTTGGTTTCAGTTACGATTGGGACCGAGAAATCGCGACGACCGATATCGATTACTTTCGTTGGACGCAATGGATTTTTCTGCAACTTTACGACACCTGGTTCGACACCCACCAGCAGCGAGGGCGTCCGATTGTGGAACTGCCGATTCCCGAAGCGGTGCGCGATGCAGGTGAGGAGGAAATCCGCGACTATCAAGATGACCATCGACTAGCCTACCAGACGTTTGCACCGGTTAACTGGTGTGCAGGGCTCGGCACGGTCCTTGCCAACGAGGAGGTGAAGAATGGCTTGAGTGAAGTCGGTAACCATCCGGTGACTCGACTCCCGCTGCGTCAATGGATGCTGCGGATTACGGCCTATGCCGAGCGATTAGAACAGGGACTCGACGCACTCGATTGGCCCGAAAGTATTAAGCTTCTTCAGCGTAACTGGATTGGCCGGAGTACCGGTGCGGAGGTTGATTTCTTTATCGGCACAGAATCAGAATACGATGCGTTTCAAAACCGTCGGCTGCTGGTTGGATTTCCTCGTAAACCAGAAGAAGATGTTCTTCGTGTTTACACGACGCGGCCCGATACGCTTTACGGGGCGACGTATCTGGTGATTTCCCCCGAACATGCAGCTGTTGCGCGTTTAGTGACCGACCAAACGCGGCAGCAGGTTGAAGCCTATTGTGAAGCGGCCGGAAGAAAAAGCGATTTGGATCGGACCGAATTGGCCAAGGAAAAGACAGGGGTCTTTACCGGGTGCTACGCGGTCAATCCCGCGGGCGGTGGACGGGTGCCGATCTGGGTTGCGGACTACGTTTTGGCCAGTTACGGGACGGGGGCCATTATGGCCGTGCCCGCGCATGATGAACGCGATTTTGCTTTTGCACAGCAATTCGAGATCCCCGTCGTCGCGGTCGTCGATCCGGGTGAGTCTGCCGAGCGGGAGGAGGTGCTCCAAGGACAGCGGGTATTTGTCGGTGTGGGCAAAGCCATTGCGTCAGGCCCCTACGATGGTATGGAAACGACTGCGATGAAAGAAAAGATCACCCAAGATTTCTTTGACCAGGGGCTTGGTCGCAGTGCAGTGAATTTCAAGTTACGCGACTGGCTCTTTAGTCGCCAGCGGTTTTGGGGGGAACCCTTTCCCGTGCTTCACGAGTTAGACGACGCAGGTGAGCCGACCGGTCATATTCGACCCGTGGCGGAAGCGGATTTGCCGGTCGACCTTCCTGAACTGGAAGATTATCAACCGCATGGGCGGGTGGATCCACCGCTCGACAAAGCACCGGAGGAGTGGCTTTACCCGGTCATCGACGGAGTTCGCTACAAAAGAGAAACCAACACCATGCCACAGTGGGCCGGCAGTTGTTGGTACTATCTGCGATTTTTGGACCCGCACAATGCAGAAGCACTCGTCGACCCGGAGATCGAACGGGCGTGGATGCCGGTCGATCTTTATATCGGAGGAGCCGAACACGCTGTCTTGCATTTGCTTTATGCACGCTTCTGGCACAAGGTCCTTTTTGACCGAGGGCATGTAAGCACCGACGAACCTTTTCGAAAACTTGTCAATCAGGGGATGATTTTAGGACAAGTGGAGCTTACCGGTTATCAGAACAAAGCGGGCCAGTGGGTATCGGCTGAAGCGGTTCGTCGTGCGGGCGCAGGCGAGTGGATCGAGGTATCGAGTGGTGAAACGGTACGATCGCATACGGTCTCACGCGCAGAGGCTGAAAAGCAGGGCGAATATTTTGTGCTTATCAGCGACCCGCAAATTCGACTTGAAAGTCGGGCGCATAAAATGTCGAAGAGTCGCGGAAATGTTGTCAATCCGGATGAAGTGGTCCGTGAATATGGAGCTGACTCACTTCGACTCTACGAAATGTTCATGGGACCGTTGGTGGCCACCAAGCCCTGGAGTATGGCAGGAGTGAGTGGCGTCCGCGGTTTTCTCGACCGCGTATGGCGGATGATTGTCGATGAACGCAGCGAGTCGCTTGTGTTGCACGAGAGTGTTCTCGAGTTGCCCTTGACGGATCCGCAGGAGCGGATGCTCCACAAAACAATCAAAGTCGTGACGCAGGATTTCGAGTCACTCAGTTTCAATACGGCCATTGCGCGTTTGATGGAATTTACCAATTTCTTCATTAAAGAAACTTCCCGTCCTAAGGTGGCGATGGAACAATTCATCCTTCTGCTCGCGCCCATGGCTCCTCATATGTGCGAAGAATTATGGCGTCTTTTGGGCCACGACGCGAGCCTGACGTATGCCCCCTGGCCGGTGCATGACGAGGGGAAAATTGTGGAAGCGACGCGTGAAATTCCGGTGCAGATCAAGGGTCGTTTGCGAAGTAAAATCGAAGTTTCTGCGGACGCCGATGCGGCAGAAATTGAATCGTTGGCACGGAAAGATAAAAAAATTGTCGAATTGCTTGCCGAACAGGAAGTAATCAAAGTCGTTGTTGTTCCTGGCCGGTTGATTAATTTTGTAACACGGTAAACTTAGGGGTGGGTCGGACTGCCAAGAAAATAGGAAAGAAAAGGTCGAAAAGATGAACAATGTGGCGACGCTTATCCTTGGTGGAGGCCGT
>CAUZBD010000192.1:0-5436 GCA_963577795.1 Planctomycetota bacterium
GTGCACCGCACCTTTTATCGGTTCTGAATCTCAGTAAAAGCAAAGACAATGGCTAAGAAAAAACTTGAAACCCTCTTTCTCGTCTGTGAGGAAACCGGGGATCACAACTACACAATCCGTAGAAAATCGGGTGGAGAAAAACTTCGGCTTAAGAAGTACAGCCCGCGGTTACGGAAGCACACGCTGCACGTAGAGAAGAAAAAATAGAGTGTGCGGATGGGGGTCTTATGCTCTCCGTACCTCAGCGAACTCTGGCCTTGAGAGACGCATGCAGGATGCAGTCCAGCGCAAGTGGCGGATCGCTCCCCACGACCAACAGCAGATAGAGGCTCTGCAGCGAGCCGCTAAACTGCCGGCCATCGTCGCTCAACTGCTGCTCACTCGAGGTATCAATCAGGCAGATCTCGCCGAGGCCTTTTTGCACCCTAAGCTAACGGACATGCGGGATCCGGAGAATTTTCCGGGTCTCGAGCAAGCCGTTCATCACATTGCCGAAGCGGTTGCAAAAAAGCGGCTCATCATGATCCATGGGGATTATGATGCCGATGGGATTACCGGGACAGCAATTCTCTATCGTTGCGTGAAGTTACTCGGAGGGGACGTTCGCTACTACATTCCCAATCGTCTTGCTGATGGCTACGGATTGAAGGATCACACTCTGGAAAAATTTGCCCAAGAGGGTGTGGCGTTGGTGATCACGGTCGATTGTGGGATTGCCAATTTCGAACAAGCGGAAACAGCCAAGCAACTCGGCCTGGAATTAATCGTCACCGACCATCATACCCCGGGGAAACGCTTGCCTGATGCGGTATCGATTTTGCATCCGGGTCTTCCCTCGATGCCCTATCCATTTTCAGGGCTGTGCGGAGCGGGGGTTGCCTTCAAACTCGCCTGGGGACTTTGTCAGCATAAAAGTAAAAGCAAAAGAGTTACTCCGCAACTTAAAACATTTTTGTTACAGGCCGTTGGCCTCGCGGCTATCGGGACTGTTGCCGATGTCGTCCCACTTCTTGATGAGAATCGATCACTTGTCCACCATGGACTGGGAAGTCTCTTACAGCAGCCCGTACCAGGACTCTCGGCACTCATGGACATCACCGGTTTGGCAGATAAGAAGCGACTCGGGGGAGAGGATATCGGCTTCATGATTGCCCCCCGTCTCAATGCCGCAGGCCGACTGGGACAGGCACCCTTGGCAGTCGAACTTTTGACGACGGATGATCCGGCACGGGCGCGCTCGCTGGCCGACTACCTGCATGAACTGAACAAAAGTCGTGATAGCATTGAGCGAAGTGTGTATCTTGCCGCGAACAAACAGGCACAGGCACAACTCGATGCTGGAAGTCATAGTGCACTCGTTTTGGCTGCACCAGGCTGGCATAAAGGAGTGATCGGAATCGTTGCCGGCCGGTTGGCTGAAAAATATCATTGTCCGGTGCTGGTCGCCTCACTCGACGAAATGGGCATTCAGCCAGGGGTAGGAAGTGGTCGCAGTATTCCAGGATTCAATCTTGCCGAGGCACTTGAAGCATGCGATGCGTTTTTGCTCGGCCACGGTGGGCACGCAGCGGCTGCCGGATTCCAATGCGCGACTGAAAATATGGATCCGTTCCGTATTGCGTTCTGCGAGTACGCAGACACACAATGTGACGGTGGCATGCGACAGGCCGACCTGAAGATTGATGCAGAAGTTCCTCTTAGCGGTCTCACGCTTCAGGCAGTCGAACAAATCGAGCGGCTCGAGCCATTCGGTCAAGGGAATCGCCGGCCGCTTCTCTGCAGCAGCCAGATTGAAATTCGCGAACCTCGTACGATTGGCAACGGCAACAAACATCTCGCGTTGCAGTTGGTGCAGAATGGTCTTCGCCTCCGCGGAGTCGCCTTTGGACGCGGATACTGGGCCGAAGAATTGCAGCAACTCACCGAGCCTATTGCGGTGGCGTTTCGACCTGTGATCAATACTTTTCGCGGACAACGGAATGTGGAACTCCATCTTGAGGATTGGCAGCGGGCAGCACCCCAAGCAGATACACCTCTGGTTGCTTCAAGCGAAACATCAGATTGAGTGCGATGAGCGAAGCAGAAAAGTGGGCTTCTTTGCGAAAACGCATGGTAAGCAACCAGCTTGTGTGCCGGGGAATTGCAGACCAAGGCGTTTTACGTGCATTACAAAAAGTACCGCGTGAGCAATTTGTTCCAGAAGCGATACAGCACCGTGCCTACGACGATGCCGCTCTACCGATCGCATGCAACCAGACGATCAGTCAGCCGTTGATGGTGGCGTTGATGAGTGAGGCGCTTTCTCTCAAAGGGCATGAGCGAATTCTTGAGGTGGGAACCGGCAGCGGATATCAGACGGCGATTCTTGCAGAAATCATTGGCACGCAGGGCGTTCTTTGGAGCATCGAACGGCACGCTGCTCTTTCACAGACAGCAGGTGAAAAAATCAATGCACTCGGTTACACCGAAGTCCACCTGCGGGTAGGAGACGGATCCCTCGGTCTGCCCGAGCAAGCCCCCTACGATGCGATGCTCGTCGCAGCAGCCGCACCCCGATGCCCGCCTGCCCTCTGGGACCAATTGCGTCCCGGTGGCCGGATTGTGATTCCTCTGGGCCAGACCGAACAACAACAACTGGTTGTTCTCGAGAAAGGGAAATCGGGCATACCGATTTCGACCACACATGTTTCCTGCCGGTTCGTTCCGCTCTTGGGTGAGGGTCTCTAAAAGGTTCGGAGCCTTTTGGCATGTTCTGGCGAGAGAGATCCGCTGGAGGAATCACCCACGCCGAGACGATACCATCAAAGGAGCACCAAAACGGGCCCATCCCCAAGGGCGGTTGTTTTTGGAAATGCTGCTCTTTCGGAAATATTCTGGAATAAGGAATTTTTTACATGTCACGTCTTCTGTGCCAACATGCCATCGGTGCTAGCACATGCTTGTTTTTTTTACTGCTCCCCGGAGTGATTCTCGCACAGCTGGTTCCCGGAACCGGAAAAAAAATTGAGCAGGTGGGAGATGATTTTGAGGATCCGCAGTGGCACTATATTGGCAATTGGCCCAAGAGTACCGAGGAAAATAATGAACGGCACAATTACCCCTCGGGCAAGTCAGCCAACGGACGGTGGTATGAGGGAATGAAAAGAGGGCAGCCCGATTTCCTCCGCAGGGTGCCAACCCCGGCAGGTGGCCTCGTCGGTAGCGAAGGCTCTCTGATGATGCGATCGTTGCAGACGGGCATTCCAGGCGTGCCGAGCTACCGCACGCAACAGGATGATTTCATTGCTGACACGATGTACCGCCTCGGTCGCCCGATTGCATCCGGGCGGATGCCTAGCGTCGTCACCCGCGTTTATCTTGCGCCTTTTGATCGATGGGAACGTCGGAGTGGTGCTACCTTCGCTTTCCGACTCGCCTGCGAACCGTCAAACCCCAAGTCACGATCTCGTCGCGACTACAGCAACGAACCGGACACCTACTGGCCCGGACTGCTGATCGATTTTCATCCCAAGCGTGGCGAAAAACAACCGGAAGATATGGCATCTTTTCGCATTCGTTCAAGTCGTAATGGCGATTATCGCGGGCCAGCTATAACGGAAACCGGTTGGTGGACGCTCGGTATGTCGGTCACACCAGACGGTATGGTTCATTACTATGCCCGCAAAGGAGTGGAAGACCTCACGACTGAGGATCATATCGCTTCTCAGTATCCTTATGGATTTCGGGCCCGTGAAATGCGTACATTTTTCTTCAATGTCCTCAGTGGCGACGATGGTAAGACCTGGTCGACTCCCTGGATTGTGGACGATCCGTCGGTGTACGTCGCCCGTTAGCAGAAGTTCTTTGCCGGCATTTACCGGGTCTTTGCTGAACGCAGCACCATGGGTCGTGCGCAAAACATACCGGCCCAGACAGCCAGATACCCCAGTGCGGCCGACCCGAAAAGATGCAAAGCCCACCCAGACCAATCTGCACTGTTCGCCAATTGAACGGTCACCAGGCTGAAGCCGCTAAAGGTGGTTAAACTTCCACAAAACCCGCCAAGAAAAAGTGCTGCCAGCAACCGGCGGGTCTGACCGAGTCGGTGGCTGAGGGCAAGCGGCATCGTCGGATCTCCCCCGAGCCACCAGTCGCGGTCTCTCAACTGTTTGGCAAGTGGAACGACCGTCAGGCGGCTTGACCCATCGCGGCATAGTGAGCACTCCAGCCAAAGAAACATCCCACCAAGCAGGAAGCAGCCTGTCAGATTGATCACCAGCAGCGCCACCATTTCCGAACAACCCATCTGCTCGAGGACTTGCAGGGAGCCCCAACGGAGAAGTCCGCCCGAGGCACCTCCCGCGGCAACGCCTAAAATACAAAGCAATTGGTGCAGCATCGACTTCCTTTCGGCGACTTCCAGTCAGGAGTCTGCCACAGAACACGGAGCTCTTTAAAAAACATGATGCGATAGGAACAAACCAACCAAAACCATCCCCCACCCACCAAACAGCGATCCCATTAAATTGAAAGCCAATTGACCTCGATAGCGGTAGCTTAAAAGCAAGTTATCGAGACTAAAGGTACTGAACGTTGTCAGTCCTCCACAGAAACTCACCCACAACATCAGCCACCGCGAACCGGGAGATACCGTTGCATCCACGACATCCTCAGTCGTCGTTCCCTGGAGCAAACCGAGCAGTAAACAACCACTAAGATTCACCAGACCAATCGCCACCCATCCGGGTAACCGTGACTGTTGCGCAAACAATTCTTGCGTTGTGTAGCGTACGATTGCTCCAAGCGCACCACCTAGTGCGATAAAATATATGGCGTCCGTACCATTCATCCTTGAACCGTTTCTACCAATTTCCCAAAGGGTTCTTTGCTCAAAATGTCGGGGCCTATTTTTTAGAGCATAAACTGGAGTCCGCTCAGAATCGCTGTTCCCCGTCGTGGCTCTCCTGCGATCGCACGTTCCAAGGCAGGTTCTTGCAACACCATCGTATACGACTCAAATTGACCGGCGATGCGATAGACGAGTTTGACGATCCCTCGGCGATTGATCTGATCGTGCAATCTGTTGCCGATCTGTTGCGGGTAATACTCACCGTAGTTGAGCATCAGCAGCCACCGGTCCATGTCGATATTCAGATTGACGTAATATCCTACGCCTGTCAGCTTGCTTCCATCTGCTGGCAAAAGCTCCCGGTAGTAAAGGCTACGACCAAATCGAATGTCATCTGCCGTGAATGGTTCTCCCGTCAATGTTTTCCCAGATTTACGAAAACCGTATTGGTCGTAAATCACCTCTCCAGAAAACTGGCAACGACCCCAACGATACATCGCATCTGCTCCAAGGTGATTTCTTCGAAGTTTTTGGTGTTCAGAACCAATACCATCCTGCCATTTGATCGAAGCACCCACGTCAAAATTATCGCGTCCAAAACCGATGCG
>CAUZBD010000193.1:0-5425 GCA_963577795.1 Planctomycetota bacterium
TGTAGGCAGCCCTCAGAAATCCCTTCGACGAGTTGTTCGAGACGGACCGGATCGTCATGCGACATTGCAATGTAGTCGAGAAAGAAAAGCGGTTCTGCTCCGCAGCAAATGGCATCGTTGACACTCATAGCGACCAAATCGATTCCGACCGTATCATGCTGATCCATCACTTGTGCAACTTTGAGTTTGGTCCCCACACCATCGGTGCACGCGACTAAAACCGGATCTTCGTAATTGCGGGCAAATAATTTATTGGCAAAGTCAAGTTGAAAGAGGCCAGCGAAGCCACCATCGGCACTGAGTACACGGGGTGTGTAGGTCCGATGGAGCAGGCGTGGAAGACGGGCCATTGACTGACGGTATAGATCTAAGTCGACCCCTGCATCTTTATAGGTAGACTTAGCCATGCCGAGTGATCCGCGCGATGCAGAGTTTAAAAACCAAACGTGAGTGCGGAACAATAATGCCGTTGCCGATGGCATTCTCCCCTAAAAAGAATCAGCACTCGAATCCAACAGACTAGAATATTAAGGTGATTTGTGGGAAGACTCAAGATGCCGCCGCATTTAGAATTTGCAAAAATGGGAAAGTAAGAGTCGATTATGCGACAGGGTCAAGATCAGCAGACTGAACAAGCGGTTCAGCCACATCCAAGAAGCAGCGATGCCTTTGCACGGGCTGGAAGGTTCATTCCGGGTGGAGTCAACAGTCCTGCCCGGGCCTTTGGAGCTGTAGGCGGTACCCCGCGGTTTATTGCGCGGGCGGAAGGAGCCTATATCTTCGATTTGGATGGTGAGCGTTACATTGACTACGTCGGTTCATGGGGCCCAATGATTTTGGGGCATACACACCCTGAGGTTCTTAAAGCGGTGCAGGCAGCGGTAGAAAAAGGAACGAGTTTTGGTGCGCCCACCGAATCGGAAACGGATCTTGCGGAACGGATTATTGCGGCAGTGCCCTCAATTGAAAAAGTTCGTCTCGTCAATTCAGGGACGGAAGCGACGATGAGTGCGATTCGACTGGCGCGAGGCTACACGCGTCGCGACAAGATTATTAAGTTTTCAGGGAATTATCATGGACATGCCGATAGTCTATTGGTTGCTGCGGGAAGCAGTGCAGCAACTTTGGCTGTCCCTAATTCACCCGGAGTTACGCAGGGATCAGCAGCCGATACGATCATTTTGGCCTACAACGATCCTCGGGCTGTCCAAGCAGCCTTCGCGGAGCAAGGGCATGAGATTGCCGCGGTGATTCTCGAGCCAGTCGTGGGAAATATGGGATGTGTCCTTGCCGAAGACGAATTCCTTCAGGTGCTTCGAGAGGAGACCTGTAAGTTCGGATCACTCCTCATTTACGATGAGGTGATGACCGGTTTTAGAGTGGCTTTCGGGGGAGCACAATCCCTTCAAGGCATCACTCCCGATCTGACAACGCTGGGCAAGATTGTTGGCGGCGGATTACCTGCGGCGGCCTATGGGGGTCGCGCTGAAATCATGGACCATATTCTTCCGGCGGGTGATATTTTCCAAGCGGGTACCCTAAGTGGTAACCCCCTGGCGACCGCAGCAGGTAATGCCATCCTGCGCGAACTGGCCGATCCGGCGGTTTATGAGCGGCTTGAGATGCTCAGCGCACGCCTGCATCAGGGGCTCGATCGGGCTGCCGAGAAGATTCCGCATACGGTTGCCCGGGTTGGCAGTATGCTGACGCTCTTTTTTAATTCGGAGCAGGTAACAAGCTGGGCGGTGGCAGAAAAGTGTGATACGGCTCAATTTGCCCGATATTTTCACGGAATGCTCAACCGGGGGATCTATCTACCGTGTAGCCAGTACGAGGCAATGTTCGTTTCCGCTGCGCATACCCAAGAGAATATTGAGAAAACAATTTCAGCCGCCGAAGAAGTTTTTGCCGACTGGACCTGAACCGATTTCAAATCTGGCTTTGTGCGGCATGTCGCTGTTCGGTGATCGCAATTGCTTTAAGTAAGCCCCGGGCCTTATTGAGTGTTTCTTGGTATTCGTTCGCCGGTAGACTATCAGCAACGACCCCTGCACCCACCTGCACATAAGCCCGATCTCCCTGGATCACCAAAGTTCGCAATGCGATACAGGTATCCATATTGCCACCGAAATCGGCATACCCTACCGCACCCGCATAGGGTCCTCGTCGGTGTGGTTCCAGTTCGTCAATGATCTGCATGGCCCTCACCTTCGGAGCTCCAGAGACCGTGCCTGCCGGCAGACATGCACGAAGTGCATCGAAGGCATTTTTGTTCGCTTCGAGTTGTCCTGTTACGTTGGAGGTGATGTGCATCACATGGCTATAACGTTCGATTGTCATTGTGTCGCTGAGTGCGACGGACCGGAAGCGAGCGACCCTGCCGATGTCATTTCGGCCTAGATCGACAAGCATGACATGCTCAGCGCGTTCTTTGGGGTCTGCGAGTAGTTCGTCGGCCAGGGCATGATCTTCGGCTTCTGTTTTACCGCGCTGCCGTGTCCCTGCCAGCGGACGGACCGTAATAAACCCATCTTCCACGCGGACCATGACTTCCGGGCTGCTTCCAACAAGGATCGCATCAGGCGCTTTGAGATAAAACATAAACGGACTCGGATTGACGACCCGCAGCGTTCGATAGATTTCAAACGGATGCGATTCAATCGACATCTCGAGCCGCTGACTGATAACAACCTGAAAAACATCACCTGCACGAATGTAATCGACACATTTAGCCACCGCTTTCTCAAAGTCTTTCTTTAAAAAGTTTGATTCATAGGGAATCTCACAATCTTGTTCGGTCGAGATATCTTCAAGTGCAATAGTCGCCTCTGCCGTTGAAAGCTGAGCAACGAGTGCATCAATCCTCGCACAAGCATCTTCGTAGGCACTGCGTAGGTTGCCCGACTCAAGGTGTGCCATCGCAACGACCACGATTGTTTTTGTAATGTGATCAAAGACCACCATCTGGTCGTAAAAAGCGAAGGATAAATCCGGTAACTGCCGATCGTCCTCTGGCGCATTCGGTAATTTTTCCGTATAGCGAACGACATCGTACCCCGCATACCCAACAGCTCCGCTCGAAAAGGGTGGCAGGTCTGCAAAAGTGGCGGCACGCACACCACAAACTCTTCTTTCCAATTCCCCCAGTGGATCGCTAGAGGCAAAGGTCTCCGTTCCTTTGGCCGAATGCACGGTGACCTGATCCTGAAAAGCTTCCAAAGTCATATAAGGATCTGCGGCGAGAAAACTATATCGGCCCACACGTTCCCCGCCGATAACACTCTCAAAGAGGCACGAGCAACTTCCCCGATCAATCTTGCGAAAAGCACTCACCGGAGTCAGCGAATCGCTCACCAATCGGCGATAGACGGGAACCAAATCCACGTCGACAGCCGCCTTCGCAAAGGTGTCAAAGCTTGGAAGGTGTGTCATAGTGTCAAGATAGATTTTTTTGTTGTCGGGCCAATCAGCCATGTACGTCATGCCCGGAGCCTCGCACCGTTTGTGCTGACTCTTATGGTGGTTCCCATCCTAGAGATCTTCCTGCTGCTTGTAAAATACCAATCAAGCGCGTCTCGATTTAAGAGAGTTCACCGCCGAGAGAATCGGTAAAAGCCTCCTCGTTCTCTCGATATTGACACCTTGCCCGCTAGTGCTAGAATCCCTTTGACAAAGTTTCTTGGATAACCAAACGCTGTTTTTTGTCTTTCCTCGGGGTTTTGCGTCGAGCGTCCTTTGATTTCAAGCAGATGCAGCCTGCCGAGTTTTCCGCTTACTCTAGTGTGCCATCATGCAGTGCCAGAATTGTGAAAAAACAGCGACGTTCCATATCACGGAACTGGCAGCCGGTAAGCCACAGGAATTGCACCTCTGTGAAGAACATGCACGCGAATATTTGCAAACGAATGATAAAGATCAGTCTGCCCCACCGAGTTTAGCGGGTGTCCTTGCACACAAGATGACAGTCGGACAGACTGCCGAAGACTTGGCGCGACTTGATCAAAGAGCTTGCCCAGTCTGTGGAATTACCTTTTATGAGTTCCGCAATCAAGGACGATTTGGTTGTCCGCATGACTACACCTGCTTTGCGGGCGAGTTAGATCAGTTGCTCTTGAATATCCATGGAGCGACAGAGCATGTGGGGAAATGTCCTCAGCGATCAGCAAGTGCGAGTGAACGACAGATGGAGATGATTCGGCTTCGTCGCGAAATGAAAGAAGCGGTTGCGAGCGAAGAGTATGAAAAAGCATCTGACTTACGTGATCAGATTCGACAAATTGAAGATGAAGTGAGCGGAGAGTAAACACGGTGAATCTAGATGAAATGGCGGAAAGAAGTGGAGAGTGGTTGAAGGGAGAAGGCCCAGAGTCTGATATCGTCGTCAGTAGTCGAATCCGTCTTGCGCGCAATCTCACAGATTATCCTTTTATCAGTAAAGCCACGGATTTGGATCGCGCTGAAATCGAGAAGACTCTGCGCAAGTCAGTTGTCGATGTGAGTAAAAAGGCCTCCCTCTCCTATCTGAATGTCAATGAACTCGACGGTATCGATCGGCAGTTCTTGGTCGAGCGACAGCTAATCAGTCGCGAACATGCAGAAAGCGAAGGCGCGCGCGGCGTCGCCATCGATGCGGGTGAGCGCGTGAGTTTAATGGTTAATGAAGAAGACCACTTGCGAATTCAGGTGATGCACAGCGGTTTTGACTTGAAGGCAGCCTGGGAACGCATTAATGCAATCGATGATCGCCTTGAAGAGCGGACAGCTTACGCTTTTCATTCCCGCCTAGGTTATCTCACAGCATGTCCCACAAATGTAGGAACCGGTATGCGGGTAAGTGTGATGTTGCACCTTCCGGCACTGGTGATGACCCGCCAGATTGAAAAAGTTTTTCGCAGCTTACATAAAATCAGCCTTGCCGTTCGAGGTCTCTACGGTGAAGGTTCACAGGCGATGGGTGATTTCTATCAAATCAGCAACCAGATCACTTTGGGTAAATCAGAGGAAGAATTAGTGACACAGGTGGGTGACGTTGTTCCGGTATTGATTGATTATGAACGGCGTGCTCGGGAATTCCTTCAAAAGGAAAGTCATGAGAATCTACACGATAAAGTAAGTCGTGCTTATGGTATTCTTTCGACGGCACAGACCATCAGCAGTGAAGAGACAATGCATCTGCTTTCTAGTATCCGCATGGGGGTGGAACTCGGCCTTCTTCCAGAACTGGGCATAGGGCAAGTCAACGAGTTATTCATTCAGACCCAGCCAGCGCACTTGCAGAAAATAAGTGGGGTAGAACTCAATACGGCAGATCGTAATGTAGCCCGTGCAGCATTCCTCCGCCTTCACCTCAATCGGGATGATATCCACGGTAGTCCAGAGGCGAATTAGCCAATGACTTGACTGCACTTGCAGCGACCGGGAACCA
>CAUZBD010000194.1:0-5406 GCA_963577795.1 Planctomycetota bacterium
ATCCTCAATTAGAAAAAGATAAACGTGAACCCAACAATCCCGGGAACGCAGAACAGGAGGGTAATTCATTTGGCGATAGTCTTGACGATTCCAAAAACGCGCCAGACGATAGTGATGACCGGACGGATGAAGGAAATAATCCGTTTGAGTAAACTCTATTTATGACTTTACATAACAATCAATTCTTCCAATAATTGTGATCGGTCGTGTGCTCTTTCTGGACACCCTGCCAGGGAACCCCTATTTACGAGGGTTGTGTTTTTTCGGCCCGTTCAGCACATTACGAGGGACACCGGTGTGAAAAAGGTCTTTGCTACTTGACCAATTGCGCTGGCCAGATTAAATCAGGATTCCCTTTCCATTCTTTTGTGTCATTTTTTCTAACCGAATGATGTCTGATCCTCCTATTGAACGCGCTCTGATTAGCGTCAGCGACAAGCAAGGTGTGGTAGATATCGCCCGCATCCTGAGCGATCTCGATATCGAAATATTGAGTACGGGCGGGACCAAAAGACACCTCAATGAAGCGGCAATTATTGCCACAGATATCACAAAATACACTGGGTTTCCAGAAATGATGTCTGGTCGACTCAAGACCTTACACCCACGCGTTCACGGCGGAATTCTTTGTCGGCATGATCGACCCGATGAAATAGAAGCCATGCAATTACATGGCATCCTGAAGATTCCGCTTATCATCGTCAACTTATATCCTTTCGAAGAAACAATCGCCCAAAAAGATACAACACTCGAGATGGCGATCGAAAATATTGATATAGGTGGGCCAACAATGATTCGAGCCGCCGCCAAAAATTATCGTTTCACGACTGTTGTCACATCCCCTGATCAATATTTCGAGGTTTCTGAACAAATTAAAAAGCTGGGCTCGACGACTCTGTCACTGCGAAAGAGGCTTGCTCTTGAAGCCTTTGCAAAAACTGCTCGCTATGATCAAGCCATTACAACATTTCTTTCAAAAAAAGAGTTTTCCCCGGGGCAAAGCAATTCGCTTGACCAATCAAAAGATAAACTTCCTGAAAAGATTCAACTATCGCTTCTGCAAAAATCGCGATTGCGTTATGGAGAAAACCCTCATCAGCAAGCAACACTCTATCAAAAAAGCGCGCCGGAAAAAGATTCGCTTGTAGCTGCTCAACAACTCAACGGCAAAGAGCTTTCTTACAATAATCTCTTGGACCTCGAAAGCGCTCTACAACTGGTGAAGCTCTTAGCTAAATCGTCGGCTGTCGTGATAAAGCACAATAATCCTTGTGGCGCTTCCTGTCAGTCAACCCTGAAGCAGGCTACAGCGTTTGCATTTGCGGGAGACCCTGAAAGCGCGTTCGGGTCGGTCCTTGGGTTTAATGACGAAGTGGATCACGAAACGGCAGAATTCTTAGTGGGGCCTGAAAAATTTGTCGAGGCAATCATTGCACCGTCTTTTAGTCCCGAGGCGCTAGAGATCCTTACCACACGGCCAAAATGGAAAAATAATGTCCGATTAATGGAAACAGGACCTCTGAAATCTGGCCTGACGCTACAGGAAATCCGCTCAATTTCTGGTGGCATCCTCATTCAAGAGAGCGATACCCTCCTCGATGATCCCGCCGATTGGCAGGTCGTAACAGAAATCCAACCAACCGCGAATGCATTGGAAGATCTTCAATTTTCCTGGATTATTGTGCGACAGGTCAAGTCGAATGCCATTGTCATCGCCAAAGAAAAAACGCTGTGGGGTAGCGGAGCAGGACAGATGAGCAGAATCGATGCCGTTGGATTGGCATTACAAAAGTCATCGGAAAAAGCCGCAGGCTCTGTCTTGGCAAGCGATGCCTTTTTTCCTTTTGCTGATTCTATTGAGCGGGCGGCTGCAGCCGGAATCAAGGCAATCATCCAACCGGGTGGTTCGAGAAGAGATGAGGAAGTGATTGCCGCCTGCAATAGACATGGAATACCGATGATTTTTACAGGAAAACGACATTTCAAGCATTAACTTATAGCAAATCCAATGCCTACGATTTTAGAGAAAATCATTGCGACAAAGCGGGGGGAGATAGCACGTGCCAAGGAAGTCATACGGGAAGATCGATTACGTGCTGCCTTAAAAGATGCACCACCGCCACGAGATTTCTTTGGCTCTTTAGCAGCTACGCAGGATATTGCCCTTATTGCAGAGATTAAAAAAGCGAGTCCCTCAGCAGGTATTCTTCGCGAGAATTTTGATCCGGAACAAATTGCTGAAATTTATTGCGCGCATGGAGCAAGCTGTTTGAGTGTACTTACCGATCAGACTTATTTCCAAGGTTCGCTCAAACATTTGTCTGCTGTGCGGAGCAAAGTCGATATTCCCATACTGCGCAAGGACTTTATTCTTGACGAATATCAACTTCTTGAGGCAAGAGTCGCCGGAGCTGATGCGGTACTGCTTATTGCTGAGTGTCTCAACGACTGTGAGCTTCGAACGCTCTATAACACCTCGATCGATCTGGGCATGTCGCCACTTGTGGAAATATATGAAAAATTAAATCTTGAACGAATACTCGCCATCGGCGCAACGTTGATTGGAATTAATAATCGTAACTTGCGCGATTTCACGACTAATCTTGATCATGTATTACAAATGCGCACAGAGATTCCTGATGATTGTCTGGTGGTTGGAGAAAGTGGCATCCGTACGCGCGACGATGTCCTCCGTTTGGCGGATGGAAATATCGATGCCATTTTAGTCGGCGAAACTTTGATGCGAAGCACGAATATAGGTGCCGCCGTGGATCTGCTTTTGGGACACTAGAATTTCCACAAACACTTTTGGCGCCAAAATTCACCGACTATCAATCAATGTGGTTAATCGTCACTTCCAAACCATCGCTTAGGTGGTGACAATTTTTGACTTTCTTGTGTTGCGCGGATTTGTAGACGATCTTGAAGAGGTTCCACGCCAAGTTCTTGTGCGCGGACTGCCTCCATTGCACTGACGACCGCGCCGATCCCCTGAATCGTAGTGACACACGGTACACCACGAGATACGCAAGCAGCTCGAATTTTTCCTTCGTCGGTACGGGCACCCTTACCGCTGGGTGTATTCATAATGAGCTGCACATCTTCATTCGCTAAATAATCCAAGAGGTTTGGGTGGCCCTCCTGCAATTTTTGCACGATCTCGACCCGCACACCTGCCTGTCGAAGATTTCCAGCGGTCCCCGGAGTAGCTAGTAGTTCGTAGCCTAAATCACGTAGTCGCTGTGCCAAAAAGACTATTTCCTCTTTGTGCCTCTTCGCAACACTAATAAAAATCTTGCCCCGCTCGGGTACCACAACTCCAACCGCAAGCTGCCCTTTTGCAAATGCCGCTGGAAACGTATCGGCCACTCCCATGACCTCTCCGGTGCTTTTCATTTCCGGTCCCAAAACGATGTCGACGCCAGCAAACTTTCGAAAGGGAAATACACTCTCTTTTACCGAAAACTGAATGGTTTCTGGATCTGTGTGGTAGCCAAGATCACTCAGGTAAACCGCGCTGTTCAGTACCTCTCCTGCCATAATCTTGGCCGCAATTTTTGCTACAGGCACCCCTGTCGCCTTGGCAACAAATGGAACGGTTCGACTCGCTCGAGGATTTGCTTCGATGACATAAACATTCTGGAGTCCATCTTCTATCTTGACGGCAAATTGAATATTTATCAGTCCTTTGACGCGTAGTTCTCTGGCCATCGCCTCGGAAGCATTCCGAATTTCGCTGATGACTTCAGCCGATAAGCTGTAGGGTGGAAGAACGCACGCTGAATCACCCGAGTGAACGCCCGCTTCTTCTATGTGCTCCATAATGCCGGCAACAATTGCCGTCTTGCCATCGAAAATACAATCGACATCCACTTCGATCGCATCTTCCAAAAATCGGTCGATCAGGACTGGTTGTCCATCAGCAACTATAAATGCCTCTTTGACATATTGATCGAGTTGGCCCTGATCGTAGCAAATTTCCATGGCACGACCGCCGAGCACATAGCTGGGGCGAACAATCGCCGGATAACCAATTTTTTCTGCTTGACTATGGGCCTGGGCCATATTTCGAGCAATCCCACTGGCGGGCTGTTTGAGCCCCAGACGGTTAAGGAGAGCCTGAAATTTTTCTCGATCTTCTGCCGCTTCTATGGTATCGACAGAAGTCCCAATGATTGGTGCCCCCGCATTGGAAAGAGCGCGGGCAAGATTGAGAGGCGTCTGACCGCCAAATTGTACGATGATCCCATCCGGTTTGACTCGATCGCAAATATTGAGAACATCTTCCGTGGTGAGCGGTTCAAAAAACAACAAATCGCTGGTGTCGTAATCCGTGCTGACCGTCTCTGGATTTGAGTTAACCATTACGGACTCAATACCCAACTCCTGCAGGGCGAAACTGGCATGACAACAGCAATAATCAAACTCGATTCCCTGGCCAATCCGATTGGGGCCACCACCGAGAATCATGATTCGTTTTCGATCCGGGGATTTCGGGGGTGTTTCGTCTTCTTGCTCATAGGTTGAATAAAAGTAAGGCGTAAAGGCTTCGAATTCCGCGCCGCAGGTATCCACCGATTTGAATGTGGCAACGACCCCAAGTCTTTTACGACACGCGCGCACTTCTTCATCCGTCGAATGCCAAAGCGTAGCCAATTGGCGATCCGAAAATCCATCCTGTTTGGCACGGCGCATTGCGGGTTCTCCCACAGATGAGAGCGGCCCCAGACTCTCCAACTCGACCTCCATCTGGCAAAGTTCCTCAATCTGTGAGATGAACCAGGGATCGATTCCTGTGATTGCAGCTACGGAAGAAATTGTCATGCCACTCTTTAACGCATAGCGGATATACCAGATTCGCTCCTCGTTGGGGGAAGCAAGTTTTATCCGAATAGCGTCCGCAGAGGGTTGCTCCTTCGTCGCCCACAAATCGCGTGCATCGCAACCAATTCCAAATCGTCCTACCTCCAGGCCACGGAGCGCCTTCTGCAACGATTCTTTAAATGTTCTGCCAATTGCCATTGTTTCGCCCACACTCTTCATTTGCGTTGTGAGGGTCGAATCTGCTTCGGGAAATTTTTCAAAAGCGAAGCGGGGAATTTTCGTGACCACGTAGTCAATCGTAGGCTCAAAACAAGCCCTTGTTTCCCGAGTAATATCGTTAGGAAGTTCGTGTAATCGGTAACCGACCGCGAGCTTGGCCGCAATTTTAGCGATGGGAAAACCTGTTGCTTTTGATGCCAATGCACTGGAACGACTGACGCGAGGATTCATTTCAATCACAATCATGTGACCATTTTCGGGATTGATGGCAAACTGAATATTTGAACCACCCGTCTCCACCCCAATTTCGCGAATCACTGCCAGCGAAGCATCGCGCATCCTTTGATATTCTTTGTCGGAGAG
>CAUZBD010000195.1:0-5374 GCA_963577795.1 Planctomycetota bacterium
GCGGCCCGGACTTCCAGCGCATCTGTTACGGCTATGCGAGGCGAGTCTGATGAGTGTGGAAGAAGAAGTGGCTGCATTTCGCCGGATGAACTATCTCAAATACTTTTACAATCACAAGAGAATGTTCCTCAATAACTCAACGGTGAGCGAAGAGCAACTCGATTTGATGGACGACCTGCTGGAACGTTATGAGAGGATTCGCAATGACATTGTCCGTTCCAGCATTCGCCTCGTCATCTCAATTGTGAAAAAGTATTGCACGCCTCACTGTGTATTCGATGATCTTCTGAGTGATGGTTATGTTTCGCTTTTGCGTGCCGTTGACAACTTCGACTTTGCTCGCGGCTTTCGCTTCAGTACCTATGCAACCCGAATTATTCATCGCGATCTATGGCGGGCGATCGCCCGCGATCAGACATCACGAGCCCGTTTCAACACCGGAAACAATACGTTATTAGAGGGGCGTTCTGACACTGTGATTTCACTCGTTCATGAGCGTGACTCAAATCGCGTTGTCAGTATGATCGATCAACTACTTAACGGACTCGATGAAAGAGAACGTATGATTGTTTCTTCCCGATTCGGACTTGAGTCGAGTGGAAAAAAAGAAACGTTTTCTGCGCTGGGAAAGCACTTGGGTATTTCCAAGGAGCGGGTACGCCAACTCGCTGAGCGAGCGGTCAACAAATTACGCAACTCGGCACAGGAACTGGGGCTCGAGGAAGAGCAATGGATCGCCTGAATGAATTTCAATAACGAATAGAGAGACGCTCAATGGGATGGATTATTTTAGTAACCAACGCTGCGGCCACGCTCTCCCTGGTGGGTTTGATCTGGTTCGTGCAGGTGGTGCACTATCCGCTCATGGCGACGTTGCCTTCAAGTGAGGCGCCGCGCTACGCCGTCTCCCACCAGCGGCGAACGATGTGGGTGGTTGGCCCGCTGATGCTCGCAGAAGCGATAACAGGATTTTTACTCCTTGCGATCCATCCGGAGAGGGTCAGTCCGTTGGCGGCGACTGTGGGATGTTTGCTGATTCTCTTTATCGCCTACAGAACCTGGTGGATCCACCGGCCCCAGCATCATCGCCTCGCGCGCAAGCCGGATCCGAAGACATGTCGTGATCTTGTCCACACCAATTGGCTGAGAACCATTGCCTGGACAGCACGAGGAGGGCTCCTTCTCGTTTTAATTGCGTCCTGCATGTACGATTAGTTCGTCGTTGAGCCTTGGGAGCGGACCGATGGTTTTGCTCAACTGCGTTACCTCTTTTTATTTTGCCACAGAAAACGAACCTTCTATAACACCTTAACAACACCTTAACACCTTCCTCAGGAAAATATGGCCGCATCAGAAAACACACCTGTCTCGCAACCAGTGATCCTGCTTACCGGCACAACAGGTTATGTCGGGGGCAGACTTCTTAAGCGGCTCGAACAACGTGGCGTACCGATTCGCTGCATGGTGCGGCAGCCTGAGTTTCTCCGCAATCGGCTCTCTCCAGAGGTGGAGGTCGTTTACGGCGATGCAACGGAACCTTCAACGTTAGACGCTGCCTTAAAAGGTGTGGACACAGCCTACTACCTGATCCACTCGATGGCCGCGGCTGGAGATTTTGAGGAGCAAGATCGCTTCGCTGCGCAAAACTTTGCGAAGGCCGCTCACAGGGCAAAAGTCCGCAGAATCATCTATCTCGGTGGACTCGGTGTCGAAGGACCACAACTATCACCCCATTTACGCAGCCGGCAGGAAGTGGGTGCTATTTTACGATCTTCCGAGTGTGAAACGATCGAGTTTCGAGCTTCGATTGTCATCGGTTCGGGAAGTCTTTCCTTTGAACTTGTCCGCTCTCTTGTGGAGCGGCTTCCGGTGATGATCTGTCCGCGTTGGGTTCGTACCGAGGCGCAGCCAATCGCTATTGAAGATTTGCTCAGCTACCTGGAGGATGCGCTTGATCTTCCGCCGAGCAGTGGTGGGCATGTTTTTGAAATTGGTGGGCCCGATAAGGCCACGTATGGACAGATTATGAAGGAATACGCCAGGCAGCGTGGCCTACACCGATGGCTCCTATCTGTTCCGGTACTCACACCCCGTTTGTCCAGTTTATGGTTGGGTCTCGTTACGCCTGTTTACGCCCGCATCGGTCGAAAACTTGTCGAAAGCATGAAAAATCCAACGATTGTGCATGATCGAAGTGCAGAGAAATTTTTTTCTATTCGCCCGCGGTCGCTGCCAGGGGCGATCACCCGCGCACTGAAGCATGAGGATCACCAGATCGCGACAACCCGCTGGTCCGATGCCTCCTCGGCAGGGCTTGGGGTTAAAACGTGGGGTGGCGTTCAATTTGGGCCTCGAGTACTCGATTCCCGCCGCATTGAACTCTCTGTTTCGCCCGCCGCTGCTTTCGGACCGATTCGCCGTATCGGGGGCACACAAGGTTGGTATTTTGCGAATTGGCTCTGGACGCTCCGCGGTTGGTTGGATTTACTTTGCGGGGGCATCGGTCGCCGACGCGGGCGGCGAGACCCGGAACATCTTGCGGCCGGCGAAACCGTGGATTGGTGGAGGGTTGAGGAGTATGTCCCCGATCGACTCCTGCGCCTGGCGGCTGAAATGAAAGTCCCCGGTCGGGCGTGGTTACAGTTTGAAGTCACACCGACACAAACAGGAGTGGAAATCCATCAACTGGCAATCTTTGATCCTGTGGGACTTTTAGGGCGAGTGTATTGGTACAGCCTTTACCCGCTGCATGCGATTATCTTTCATAACATGCTCGCCCGGATCGGCCGTACCGCCAGCGCGGATGCCGCTATCGAGGCGACGCCCACGCGGCGGACCCCGGACTCTTGCGAACACTCCGTTTAGCTGACCTTCGGCTGCCGTAATTGCCGGGGTGCTCTTCTTGCCGCTGGTTGGCCACACCTCTCGATCTGCTGGCAGCGACAGCGAAGGCTGCGCGGTCTTGCTGGGCTCAAAATAAATGTAGTTTCCGGTCTTTGGCCACCGCAAGCATCGCGAGGCCATCCGCTCTAAAAATGCCCTTGACCCAAAACAGACAGGCCGTTAATTACGCCCCCGCTTCTTCGTCCTTCTCCTAAAAACAGCAACGGGAGTCATCAGAACCATTGTCGCTGTCGTTCTATCGCCGAGGGTTCGCGTTAGAAGAGTGAAACTACATCGGACAGCATCGATCGCTGCATCAATACAAGTCTGCAGGGCAGGCAACGGATACTTTGATTTACCCCAAATAAACATGCATCGCACAGAAAACTTTAAGAATACGAATTCGGGACAAAAACGTTTTCTTACGTTAAGCGTTGTGCGCGTTGTGCGCATAGTATCCGAAGATCTTCGTTTGAAAATCCTGCCTGGAATGATCCCGCTTCTGCTTAGTGCTTCGCTGTTTATCTGTACCGGTGATCTTTATGCTTCTCCCGGCGTGCAAAGTCTGCTGATTGCGAGCAGCCAAGGCCAACTTTTTCAGCGGCAGCCCAAGGAAGACCCATTCAAACCTGCGACAGAGAGCATCGATCGCCTCATGCAGGAGAAGAAACAGCAGGCCCGCGAACATCTCCGCCAGGCACGTGAAGGCTTGGCCCGTGGGAATCTCAAAGTAGCGACGTTCCATTACAAGCGGGTTGTCGCACTCGAGGTCACATTTTCCAGCGATGAAGATGATCCTGGAAAATTAATCGCCGACATCAACCAATTCAGAAAGCGGACCGCCGGTAATGCAACGGCAAACGCCGAACGTCCGCTACCCGGTGCATCCTCCGAACCGAACACTGTGGCGATACCTGCCCGGCCCGAGGTGCGTCCCGCGACTGCCACGCTCAAGGCGGATGCGGTGCCTGGCAAGCAAACCCTTTACGAGCCACAAAACGATGCCACATTCAACCGACCGGCTACCGCAAGCGAGAATGATTACCTTTTTATACCACCCACCGTTGGCTCCCAGTCGCCGCTACCGAATACCACCATTCCTTCAAGTCGCGTCAACGGATTGCGCAAAAATGACTTACAAACGACTCCGACCAGAACATCCTCCTCCCCGCTGGCAACGCCGCGGGGCAGTGCTGATCGTTCACCGGGTACGATCGTATTGGAGCCGGAATCGAAAAGCAAAGAGCCTGCTCTGACCAGTCAGGAAAAGCAGAGCAAAAAGTTTTTAGAGGAAACAGGGCAAGCCGAAGAACGACTCCGGCAGCAGGTTATGGCCGAGGTCGCAAGGCAATCCCGTAAGGCGCTTGACATGCGGACTGACGACCCCGTGGGCGCAATCGGGGCGATGCAAAAAACGCGAGCGATGATCGAAGAATCTTCCTTGAGTCGCGAAGACAAGAAGGTTCTGCTCGGACGCGTCGACCGCCTTCTGGCCGAAATGGAAAAATATGTCGAACGCCATCGCACAGAAATTGAACTCGATGCAAGCAATCAGCAGGTACTCGATGACCTCGCCAGAAATCGCGATTATCGGGTCGAAGTTGACCAACGCCTCGCCACACTCGTGGATGAATACAATAAATTGCGAAATGAGCAGCGATTCTATGAGGCGGAGGTAAAAGCGAAGCAAGCGCGAACGCTCGCCCCGGACGAACCGGTTGTCACCCAGATGTTTGAGGAAATCCGATTCTACCGGCGGGTGATGAATAATCAGGAATTGCGTGAGGAAAAAGACGAGGCCGTCTGGGCGACACTCAATGCCGTCGAATTTGCCGGCGTACCTTTTGGCGACGATCGCAATCCGATTCAGTTCATCGATCAGGGCGATTGGAAAAAACTGTCCGAAAGACGGGCACGATTTTCGGGCGACCGGGATCGCAAGCGGCATCCGGCAGAACTGGAAATTGAAAAGAAACTCAATACGCCCGTTTCGCTGAAGTTTAAAGATGCTCCGCTGAGTGAAGTCACGGAACATATCGGTAAGGTGGGAGACATCAATATCTACGTCGATCCTCAAGGACTCGCCGAGGAAGGCGTACACAGTTCGACTCCGGTCACGATTGACTTAAGTCAGGAAATTTCCCTGAAAAGTGCGCTTAATCTGATCCTCAGTCCGCTCCACCTGGATTATGTCATCCAAAATGAAGTTCTTAAAATCACGAGCGAGCAACTCCGGGATCGTAATGTCTACTCCAAAACGTACAACGTTGCCGACCTCGTGCTTCCGATTCCCAACGCACCAGATCACAGTCAACTAGGCCTCCCCGCTTCCCTGGCCCGCGGTTATGAGCGGACCAACAAAAATCTTGCCGGGGCCAATGGATTTCGTCCATCCCAAATGAGTGTTTCCACCGACGTGGGTGTTCCCGGGCTGGCAAATATTGGTGAGGTTCCCAAAACCACACTGGCCCAAACATCCGGAAATTACGCG
>CAUZBD010000196.1:0-5367 GCA_963577795.1 Planctomycetota bacterium
GGAAGCGGTGGCGACATTCACCAGACCAGGATGGTGGCTTCGAGCGGTCACCGCAGCGTAGGTGATGGCCGTATCTGATTTCCCTTCTCGCTGAGTGTTGAAATCGACGTCTAATCCACTGCAATCGACATCTGTATTCGGAGTAAATGTGGTGGTGAAACCGGTCTGATGTACGCGTCCATCCACCCACTCCGTATGGCCTGAATTGGCCTTAAAGTCGCCTCCGAGCGTGCAGACTTCACTTGCTTCTGCGGGCATCGTATCGTCTCCGCCACCCCCATCTCGGTAATACGGATTGTAGGTTTTTACCTCGCTCAGCAGGAGCGTCCTGGTAAGTCCATCGCGAACTTCCCGGACGCGTGTGCCGCGATTCGGGTGAAACATGCCGCCGCCGCCGGTTTGCGTGTTTGGATCCCACACCTTCCACGTCCCCATATTGACGGCATAATTGATCGGGGCATACGTCACGCCGCTCGACTGCCGCAGTTCGGTATTCCGTTCGGACGGGCAGTTCAAAATGGGCACACGGTGCCCTGCGATCGACATACCATCGAACAGAACCTCTTTGTAGGATTTTGAAAAATCGATGTTCTCGTAGAGATACCCCTGGTCCAGAAACGGCGTGATCAGGGCCTGCGCGGACCATCCGCCCTCACCGAATCGACCGGGCGGAAACGATCCCCGACCCGATTCATAGGTCTGCATGGCGAGGCCGAGTTGTCTCAGGTTACTTTTACAAAGACTCGCCCGCGCCGATTCCCGGACACTGCCCAGAGCGGGAAGCAGCATGGCCACCAGGAGCCCGATAATGGCAATCACGACCAGCAATTCAACGAGGGTAAAACCAGGTGCTGCTTGCCTAAAACCCTGTTGTTTTTTGCTCCGTCTCAAAAGATGTGTCATCCTGAATTCTCCGCTGACTCAAGCACGAGGATGGCTGGCCGATGGGGCTGGAATTGGTATTGAGACTCAGTATCATTAATGACCGAGACACTAAGATAATGTGTAATTCCTCAGCGGTCAAGTGGAGTGGCGTTTCTTTTTCACATTTTTCGCCTCGCGCGACTGGCCGCATGCGGACCGGCTTTTCGCCTCGTTTCCAAATGCCCTGAATGCTTGTTCCAGTTGCAGCGGAACCCTATATTCCAATCCTTTCGGTGCGGGGTTTTCCGCATTCCCTTTCGCCCCTACCAAGATGGAGCACAGCCGATGGTATCCCCGACCAGCCCCAACGTGGTCATCGAAACCCGGAACCTTTCCAAGGTGTACCGGGATTTTTGGGGCCGCCAAAAAGTGAGGGCCTTGCGGGCGCTCGATTTAACGGTGGAGGAAGGAGAAATTTTTGGTCTCCTCGGTCCGAACGGGTCGGGAAAATCAACCACCATCAAGATTCTTCTCGGACTTCTTTTTCCGACCGGTGGCGATGCATTGGTCTTTGGTCAGGAAGCCACGGAAGTCTCCAAAAACAGTCGGATCGGATACCTCCCCGAAGAATCGTACCTTTATCGATTTCTCAACGCTTACGAAACGCTCGATTTTTACGGACGGCTGTTCAATATGCCTGCGCGGGAACGCCGCGACCGCAGTAAACAACTGATCGAAAGCGTGGGACTTTCGGCAGCTGCCCGCCGGCCGCTGAAAGAATACTCCAAAGGAATGACGCGTCGCATCGGGCTTGCGCAGGCACTGATCAACGATCCCGATTTGATTCTGCTCGATGAACCGACCAGCGGACTCGATCCGATCGGTACCAAAGACATGAAAAACATGATCATCGGCCTCAAGGAACAAGGCAAAACGGTCGTCCTCTGCTCGCATCTCCTTGCCGATGTGCAAGACGTTTGTGATCGGATTGCCATTTTGCATCAGGGGGAACTGAAGGAACTCGGTCGCGTGGATCACTTGCTCCGCAAACGGAACCTCACGCAAATCCAATCGACCGAGCTCACTCCCGAGGTCGAAAAAGAAGTCTGCGATTTGATCCGTCAGCGGGGCGGTACCGTTCTCTCGACCGAGAATCCAACCAGTACACTCGAAGACCTCTTCCTTTCGATCGTCGAAGAGAGTGATGCCAAACCGGGCAAACGTGCCGTGCCTGAGCGTCGTGCCGAGAACCGAGAATAAAGCTCCAACCAAACGAAGATTATGGTCATTGAAAAACCGATTCTGCCCACGTGGGAATGGCTCTGGGGAGGAACCGGTGCGGAGGCACCTGGCGCATTTTCTGAGTTTTTCAGAGTTGCCATCATTCTGATCCTGCTGGGACTGATCCTGGGCCTGCTGGTGAGCGTGTTCCGCTACGGACCCGGACGCGGTTGGCACAACTACCTGCGGGTACTCCGGCAGGCACCCCGCGACCTACTCGGTATTTCGCTCCGTCGCGTGCTGGGGCTTGCCGTATTGGCCATCCGCGAAGCGGTCCGCCGAAGAGTGTGGGTTGCCCTCTTACTCTTTTTTGTTGTGCTCATGTTTGCCAGTTGGAATCTGGCACCCAACAGCGATCAACCGGCCGTCATCTACCTGAATTTTGTTCTTACCGCGGCGACCTACATCATGCTTCCAGTGGCGGTTTTCACAGCGGCATTCAGTCTGCCCCAAGATATCAAAAACCGTACGATCTACACCGTGGTCACCAAACCGGTTCGGCCAAGCGAGATTGTCATCGGACGGATCTTGGGTTTCTCGATCGTCGGCACAGCGTTGCTCTTCGCGATGGGACTTTCAAGTTATATTTTTGTCGTTCGCGGACTCGATCATACCCATGCGGTCACCGATCAAGACCTGCTCACTGAAACACATCGTGGCCGCGTGGTCCGCTATGAGGGAGAAACGAGCAACAACGATCGCCACCGACATCCAGTCGAGATCGAGGCACGAAGCTTTTATCCGGAAATCGAACTTTCCTCCACCGCACGCATCACTCGCGTGGGTCCCTCGGCCACGGGGGTCGGGCTTCGCGTGGGCGATCAGGTGACAGCAATCGACGGGGAGACCGTTTCGGATAAAAATATCGGCAAAGCAATGCGCACCCTTGCCGGTCAGGCGATGACCGATGTGCCGCTTTCGCTCAAACGATCAGGGAAAGCGCTCGAGTTGAAAGTCCCACGCACTATTCTCGAGACATTCAGTGGCACCAATCGCGGGCATAAGCATCGCATCGTAGCGCGACAGCCTGCGTCTTCACAAGCCGTAACAACGTATGCGGTGGGACCAGCGGAGGGCATGTTCCTGGCCCGCGTGCCGCATTACGGATCGTTGCGGTTTCGTGACAGCAAAGGCGACCCGAAAGATTCGCGGACCTGGACCTTCAACGAACAGGGCGTCAATGTCGGTAAGATCTTCTCATACCGCAGCTACATCCGCGGCAATACGCTTGCGGCTGCCATCTGGACATTCGACGACCTTACGCCCGCGAAGTATCCCAACGGCCTGGACCTCGATGTCAACATTCGCGTTTACCGCAGCTACTTAGGGAAAATCGATGCGCCGATTGTCGGCAGCCTTTATGTCCGCAACCCCGACACCGGCAAACGGAGTCGGGAACAGATTTTTTCGGGAAAAGAATTCACAATCGAGCGGATGCACGTTTCCCGGAAAGTCTGGAGCATGGACGATGAACTGATTGATCTTTTTGCCGATGAACTCGTTACAGCCGACGGACGGACGGAGGTCTGGATCAACTGCATCGATCCGGGCCAATACTTTGGAATGGCCGAAGCAGATGTTTACATCCGCGCCGGCGATGCTCTGTTCACGCTTAATTTTATCAAAGGTTTCCTGGGGATCGAACTGCAGATCATCCTGGTCACGGCCCTTGCTGTCTTTTTCAGCACGTTCCTCAGTGGACCGGTCTCGACCCTGTTGTCTTTCACGACCGTTTTACTGGGGTTCAACAAAGATTTCCTCCAGCGGGTCGTCCAAAGCGTGCTCCATCCGGAAGTCGCCCGTCAGGCGGTTGCCTACAAGCGGGTGTACGGTGGTGGACCGATCGAAGCCGCCTACCGCATTCTATTGCAACTCAATATCACTTCAGAACTGGAGGCAAACCCGCTCACCTCAGCGATCAAGGTCATCGATCAACTGCTCATGTACGTGGTCAACAACATTCTCCACCTCCTGGCCGATTTTGAACAGTTTCTCGAGGTGCAATATCTCTCCTACGGTTATGATATACCGTGGGACATGTTGATTCAGCACAGCTTTTCAGTGCTTTCATTCCTCCTTGCCACGTATGTCCTCGGTTACTTCATCCTCAAATCGAGGGAACTAGCCCAATGAACCAACGTCGCCTTTTTCAACGAAAGATTATTTTCTTTGCGTTGATCTGCGCGCTGCTTTTTCCGCTGTTTGCCTTAAGTCAGCCCGCAACAACCAAGAGCGCCGGGGGGCAACTCGCCCAGTTGCGCGCAAAGTATAAACTTTCTGAGGCAGATCTCGGTCAGATCGATCCGACCAGCGTGAGCATGAAACTGGCAACCTTCGGTCTGCAGGGTGCGGCCACGAATCTGCTCTGGTCGCGTGCAATCCGCTACAAGGAACGCGAAGACTGGACCAACTTCGATGCAACGCTCGAACAGATCACCAAACTCCAGCCACACTTTGTCGAAGTCTGGGATTTCCAGGGCCATAACGTGGCCTTCAACATCTCGGTCGAGTTCGACGACTACCGCGACAAGTATCGCCACATTATCAAGGGTTTCAATCTGCTCAAGCAAGGCATCCGCTACAACGAGAAAGAAGCGCGCCTCCTGCGACGTCTGGCAGATTATATCGGGTTGAAAATTGGTCGCTCCGATGAGAAAAAATATTTCCGGCCGCTGTTCGCGGCCGATCGCGATTACCACGCACCGCCCCGCGACCAGAACCCGCTGACCGGCACCCGCTACGAAGATCGACCCGAAAATCTGACCGACAACTGGCTGATTTCCAAATGGTGGTATCAGCAGGCCGAAGATCTGATCGATAGCGGTGTGGCAGCGATAAGCACCATGAACCCCTTCTTGGTCCACTCCGAACCGCCGATGCAACAAATGCAATATGCCCGTGCCCTAGAAGAAGATGGGCATTTCAACGATGAAATGCGCGATGCCTGGAAACAGGCTGCCCGCGAGTGGCTCGCCTACGGCCTCCGCCCGATTCTGACATCGCTGGGCTTCGAAGTGAAACTCGAAGACGTCGATCGACTCAAAGCAGAGCGCGACCAAGCCTATAAAGATCTCATGGCTATGGAACCGGGACTTCTTGAAAAACTCCGCAAGCAGCGTGTGGCCGAACTCCCCGAGGAAGACCGAAAAGCCCTGGATAAAAAACCAGCAGACCGCAACGCCGAGGAAACCAAGCTGGCAAGTGAGGCGGAGCGAAAAACAA
>CAUZBD010000197.1:0-5367 GCA_963577795.1 Planctomycetota bacterium
TGGCGATTCAATTGGATGACCTCACTCAGGCGAAAAAAGCACTCGAGCAGATCATCGAGCGTATCGACGCCGATAGCCGAAGGCTTTTTATTGAAACGCTTGAAACCGTCCGTGGACATTTCCAAATACTTTTCCGGAAGTTATTCGGCGGCGGTCATGCCGATATCGTGATCGAGGATGAGGCCGATATTCTCGAAAGTGGCCTTGAAATTGTTGCGCGACCTCCTGGCAAAGAACCTCGTAGTATTTCATTGCTCAGTGGAGGCGAGAAAACACTGACCTGTGTCGCCTGTCTGCTGGCTATTTTCCGCAGTCGGCCCAGTCCGTTCTGTGTGCTTGACGAAGTTGACGCTGCACTCGATGAGTCGAATATCGAGCGTTTTATCTCGGTTCTGAATGAATTTCTTCAGTGGACGCAGTTTATCGTCGTGACGCATAGCAAAAAGACGATGGCCTGTGGCGGTACCCTCTATGGTGTGACGATGCAGGAGTCCGGGATTTCAAAGCAGGTCTCTGTACGGTTTGAGGACGTCAGCGAGACGGGTGAGATCTTAAAAACCGCCGAAGGCGACGATGGGACACAGGCGGCCTAGGTCCCTCTCAATGCTCGAACAAGCGGATTACGGAAAGTATTTCCGGCCAAGCACCCCATTCACAGTACGCAATTGCTGCCAGTGCTGGTTGTTTTTTGGATAGACCGACGTCGCCAAAACCAAAAAAATATCTCAAAAAAATAATGACCCGCATAACTCATTCATCCGGCGCATCCGACAAACTCACTCTGAAGAATAAGAGAAATACAACGATTTATAAGCGTATTATTTGCAAAATTCGATTTGTCCCTGACTCCGCCATGGTTGCTTCTATCGCAATACTCGCTACGACTTACGAAACTTTCTAAAGGTTGACCCCCTGAATGTACGAAACTAACTCTCGGAAGGGCTTGTTCTTCTGCACTGTCACACCGCCACACGGCGGAATGGCCGCGGGAGGGGAGCGTTTCTCAAAGGGGGGGGACAGCATAAGGCTGTGCCTTGATTGAGCGTCTGATCGTCTGTTATGCCGGTCAGGATCTCTTGCTCGTTTTCTCTCTTTGTCGTGACCTTGCCGGTCGATCGGACGGGCCGAGTTACGAACCCTATGAAATTTTGTTTGGGCGACCAAACCGCATGGGGTCCGTTCGGTAAGCCGATCGAGTAGTTCGCTGGGCTGCGGATCAGATGGAACTGAACCACTGCCAAGAGTGATGAAAAACTAGGGCCCCGACCCAGATGTTTGTGACAAAGCCGTTTTAGCCCACAGCCTTCGGGAGGGAACGGAGAAATGGTTTAAAAGTCACATGCAGGGGCGTTGAAGTTTGTAGTTGGAAACGGATTTGCTCCGGCTACAGACAATTTAGCAAAAACAGTGAGAGTATGGAGCACCTGACATGAAGGTCTTCACTACCGGACAGGTCGCAAAGATTTGCAAAGTGGCCCCGCGTACAGTAAGCAAGTGGTTTGATTCTGGACGGCTCAAGGGATACCGGATACCCGGATCACAAGACCGCAGAATCCCCCGCGAATATCTAATCAAATTTCTGAAGGAGCATGGCATGCCCCTGGGCGATCTCGAGGACGTTGCCATGGCAAAGATTCTGATCGTCGGACAAGATCAGGTTTTAGTCGAAAATCTTAAACGTGAATTGCCGCCAGAAAGATCGTTTAAGGTCTCTACCGCGGCCAGTGGATTCGAGGCAGGTATTCAATCTGAGAGTTTTCATCCCGATTGCATCATCGTTGATTTCTCAATCGGTCAGGTGGAAGCATTGCAGATTTGCCAGAATCTCAGGCGAAATACTGAGTTTGCGGAAACAATTCTGATCGCACTCCTTCCTGATGACGGAAGTTCGATGAATTTCGATCGCAGCAGTATCAACGAAACTTTCAAAAAACCGTTTGATGCAGCCTTACTCGCAGAACGTCTGCGAACGCTGATCGGTGCAAAGAAAGAATTGGTATAAAGCCGGTACAACCCCACCGGAAAAATATAACCCGTCAACGAATTCGTTTGACGGAAACGATATCGACGAAGCCATATAAACGCCCGCAACCGTTTTCTCAAAAGAGAACTCAGTTGTGAGGCGTTTTGGCTTGCGCACGCGAAATATGCCGGTTTTCAGCGGGAGAAATTAACGTGGACCCCAGTCGCCCTGCTGCCTTAGAATCACCCGTTTAAGGCAGTGGCAGAGCCCTGCGATGGGGTCGCGTGGTTACTGCAGTACCGGGAGAGTGACAATGGATTGCTTGGGGGATTGCTTGGGCGATGAATGAGCTTAGCGGTGGACAGCCCCGAATACTTGTGGTTCGGCTCAGTGCAATCGGAGACTGTGTACTCACGGTGCCGCTCGTTCACGCCCTGCGCAACGGCTATCCGGACTCTCACCTCGCATGGATTGTTGACGAACGGGCCGCCGCGATTCTGGATGGCCTTCCGGGACTCGATGAATTGTTAGTGATTCCTCGGCGTTGGCACCGATCATTCTCGTCGATCATTCAGATTCGTCGGGCCCTCCGACAGCGGGCTTTTGACATTACGATCGATCCGCAGTCGCTGACGAAAAGTGCGTTTCTGGGCTTGATGAGCGGAGCGAAGCGTCGCATTTGTTTCGCGCCGCCGGAAGGGAGGGAACTGGCTCCCTGGCTAGCAAATAGGCGGGTTCATTCCACACGCGACCACCTCGTGGACCGAACGTTGCAATTGCTCGAACCACTTGGGGTGGGATTGCCTGCTGAGGCGGTCTTCGATTTGCCTGAATATCCTGGGACCGAAGCGATTATAGATTTTGTCAACGCCTGTATCGGCAAGGCGAAGGATTTTGCAATGATCAACGTGGGGGCCGGATGGCCGTCGAAACTTTGGTGTGCTGACCGGTTTGCGGGAGTTGTTCGTTACTTGGGGGCCGAGCATGGAATTTCGTCGGTTATCCTCTGGCACGGAGCGGAGCGAGAAATGGCGGTCGATGTCGTTTCGCAAAGTGGCGGCTACGGGCATTTGGCACCGGTTACCTCGCTCACGGAGCTGGCGACACTCAGTCGAGAGGCTCGGCTGTTTGTGGGCTGCGACACGGGGCCGCTACACATCGCTGCGGCGGTCGGTACTCCCTGTGTGGGCATTTATGGACCGACTCCTCCGGCGCGGTGTGGTCCCTACGGAACACGCCATCTTACTGTGCAACCCGAAGGAGGGTTCCAGCTGGTGCGGATGCGACGTGCTGAAGAAAATCCGGTGATGCGGATGATTCGCATCGAACAGGTCACCGCAGCATGCGGTCAGTTGCTCAAGCTGAGTACCACCCGTAGAACGCCCCGTGATGAAACGGTCGCGGCATCCCCGGCTACCCGGCGCTGTACGGCGTTGTCATCGCAACTAACGAAAACCGACTTAACTGCGCATGGTGCCTGATGATTGACGTTACGCAGATTACCGGAATGCAGCACCTCATGGTGGCGCATTGGCACCAGGGGGACATGGTCAATCCGTACGAGGACTTTTTGGGAATCGCGTGTGAACAGCACCAGTACAATTATTGTTTGTGGCATGAAGAGGATATCGCTCGTAGCCGCGACCTGGGAGACGCACGGGTGGCGGCTGCAAAGCGGGCAATCGACCTGGTGAATCAAAAGCGAAACGACGCGATTGAGCGGCTGGACGATGCAATCGCACAACAGCTGCAGGAACAAGATGTTGTTACACAGGGCCCACTCAACACAGAAACCCCTGGAAGTGCAATCGATCGTTTATCGATTCTCGCGCTCAGGCTTTACCACCTCGAGGAACAATTCAAGCGAACCGACGCTGGAGAGGCACACAAGCAAGACGTGCAGGTAAAAATCAACATTGGTAAGCTCCAGCACCGCGAGCTTTCCCAGTCGCTCAGGGAGTTGCTTGCAGATCTCTTCGCAGGGCGCAAGCGTCATCGTACGTACCGGCAACTGAAGATGTATAACGACCCCACGCTGAATCCCTATCTCTACACGCGCCATGCCGAGTAAGGCAGTCCGGGGAGCTGCGGTCAGTGCGTCTCAATTTGCAGGTTACTTTTTGGTGGTTTGCGGCTTGTAGGGGTGGTCGCGTTTGCGGACCACCGTCGCCGATTCAATCGTGTCATTGGGACGTAGGCCGCGGGCGGTTGGAAGGCCTTCGATCACGCGACCGAAAACGGTGTGACGACCATTGAGGTGATCGGTGGGTAGGTGGGTGATGAAAAATTGGGAACCGCCCGTATCTTTTCCCGCATGGGCCATACTGAGGCTACCGGCAAAGTGCATCCGTGTGTCGGGACGTGTGCATTCGCAGGCGATCGTGTAACCGGGGCCTCCGCTGCCATCGTTGCGGGGATCTTCATCTTTGCTGTTCGGGTCTCCTCCCTGGGCCATGAAGCCAGGGAGAACCCGATGAAACGCAATCCCATTGTAAAAGCCGGAGTCGACGAGCGAAATAAAATTGGCGACGGTGTTGGGGGCTGGCCTGACACAGTCGCCTTTACGTATTGCTCCAAGACTGACGCGGCGTTCTCTTCGAAGTCCACAAAGAAAACTGCGCAACTGTTATTTGTCTGTCTTTATCCAACTCAGCGTATCCGACTGAGGAAGGGGTTCACCCTCGTATCACCCTATGCAGCGTCGTCAAAAGTTGCGAAAATGGTGGCCGGCCACAATTCGTTTGTAGGATATTCGCAGACCCCGGAGGTAGACCATGGTTCGCTTAATCGTGGCGGTTTCGGCCATCATGATGGCTTCTCATCTTTTTGCAGTTGAAGCCTCGAAGGCCAAAGTCACAAAAGAAGTTTTCTTTGATGTCGAAATCGACGGCAAAAAAGCTGGTCGCATCGTGATCGGACTTTTCGGCGACGACGTTCCCAAAACGGTCGAGAATTTTAGGGCGCTTTGTACGGGTGAGCGTGGTGAGGGCAAATCTGGAAAGCCATTGTCCTACAAGGGAAGCACTTTTCATCGAGTGATTCCGCAGTTCATGATTCAGGGTGGCGACTTTACTCGCGGCAACGGGACAGGCGGCGAGAGCATTTACGGCGAAAAGTTCGCCGACGAAAACTTTAAGTTGACTCATGATGGCCCTGGAGTTCTCAGCATGGCCAATTCGGGCCCGAACACTAACGGTTCTCAGTTCTTCATTACCACCATCAAGACTCCTTGGTTAGATGGCAAGCATGTTATTTTTGGCCGAGTCATCGACGGTCTCGACGTGGTAAAGAAAGTTGAGGGGCAGGGCAGTCGCAGCGGTCGCCCTCGTAGCCAGATCCGAATCATTAATTCCGGTGAATTGAAATAGTCAAAAGTCGAACAACGCTAAATTGCACAGCGCTAC
>CAUZBD010000198.1:0-5365 GCA_963577795.1 Planctomycetota bacterium
GATTTCGATATCGGCCAAGAGCCAACGGCGATCGACCGCCTCGCCGGGAAACGCAAGATCTAACGTGTGCCGCACGACCGAATGTGCACCATCGCAGCCCACGAGTCGCGAACACGTTATCTTTTCTTGACCGTTCGGGGTCTCAAGCGTACAAGTCACACTCTCCTCACCAACAGTAAAATCAACCAGTCGCGTTTGCCATTCGACCTCGAGACCGCGGGTGGAAGCCGCTTCGATGAGCACCCGTTCCGTTTCCGACTGAGGAATCAGCAGACCGGTGGGAAGATCGAATGGATCGTCGTCTATTTTGATCGCACCGAGTTGTTTACCATCGGCCCAGATGGAGACATTTTTCAGCTGATGTCCGTGCGGAAGAAACGCAGTCGCGGGAAGACCACTATCGAGCACCTGCAGCGTGCGCCGCCAGACGACGAGCGCTTTGGAAAGGCGGGTCGGGCCCTCTGCTGTGTCGATGATCCGCACCGGGATTCCGTGTCGCGCCAAGCTATTGGCGGCGGTGAGTCCGACCGGTCCTGCTCCGCAGATGAGTATCACATTTTCTGACATAGCTGGGTTTTCCCCTCGCGGTTGTTTGGTGTGTGCACCGCTGATTTTGACTGCCTTCTGGCCGATCGTCCATACCTCAGAGGGGCGTCGTTGAGTAAAAAGGCCTGGTTACACGAGAAAAACAGGTTAAACGTTGACTCCAAAAGCGACTGGCCGATATACTCGGATCGCCCGCCTTTTTTCCCGCATTTGACTCCCCACGGTGATCCGCATTGCCATGGACTACGCTCCTCTAACTTTGCTCCGAACGTTCTTGTGCCTAGTGGTATTGCTGGGATGCAGTGCAGCGGGGGCCGACGGGCGGAACGACGAGGCACACTTCGAGCGGCACGTCCGCCCGGTGCTTCTCAAACACTGCAGCGCGTGCCACGGGCACGAAATGCAGGAAGGCGAATTACGAGTCGATTCCCGTAAGGCGCTGCTTCGCGGTGGTTCCCGCGGACCGGCCATCAAGCCCGGCGAGGGTAAGGCGAGTCTTTTGATTGTAGCCGTCAGCCAGACACATACCGATCTGGTGATGCCGCCCGAGGCCGAACCGCTTTCGGCGAAAGCGATCCAACACCTTACGCATTGGATTGACCGTGGTGCCGTGTGGCCCGCGGCCATGCCCCTGGGCACGCCGCCACCGAGTGCGAAAATTTTGCACTTACGCGACGCCCATTGGTCTTTTGCGCCCATTTCAGCATCGAACATGCCACAAGCAAACAGCGGCACCGACACAGCGGCGAACGACACAGCGTGCATCGACCGGTTTATTGATGCGGGACTCGCGTCGGCTGGTCTAACCCCCACCGGGCCCGCTTCCCGAGCACAGTTGATTCGCCGGGCGACCTTCGATTTGACCGGCTTGCCACCCACGCCCGCAGAGATCGATGCGTTTGTCTCGGACGCATCGCCCGATGCGTACGGGCAACTGATCGAACGCTTGCTCCAAAGCCCTGCCTACGGAGAACGCTGGGGTCGTCATTGGCTTGATCTGGTCCGCTATGCCGACACGGCGGGCGATGCGTCGGATTATCCGGTGCCCGAAGCTTTTCAATACCGCAACTATGTCATCGACAGCTTCAATCGCGACGTGCCGTACGATCAATTCATCCGTGAGCAGTTGGCTGGCGACCTACTGACCTACAGCAACGATGACGAACGTTGGCGGCAAGTGATTGCGACCGGATATCTTGCGATTGCCCGGCGGATCGGGGTCAGCCCACACGCCAAAAAGCATGTGATGCTCGAAGATGTGATCGACAATATGGGCAAAACCTTTCTGGGACTCTCGCTCGGCTGTGCCCGCTGCCACGATCATAAGTTCGATCCGGTACCGACCAGCGACTACTACGCACTCTACGGTATTTTTGATAGCTCGACTTTTCCGCACGCGGGTGCCGAACATAAGCAGCGACGCGATAATTTTGTATACCGGCTTGCCCCCGAAGAACTCGAGAAGGTGCTCGGTCCGCATCGTGAGAAACTCTCTCCGGTGCTTGCAGAGATAAATACCCTCCGCGACCGGAGGAAGGTAATTCGAGAAAGCCCCGATAAAATAGAAGAATTCAAGCAACTCGAACGGAAGATTAGGAAGCTTTGGGGAGAGTATACAGAGATTGCCCGCAGTTTTCCGGAAGTCGATGTAGCGTATGCCATTTCTGAAGGCAGCCCACACGATGCACAGGTGCAGCGGCAGGGCGATCCGAGCATCAAGCGAGAAAAAGTCCGCCGTGGTTTTTTGCAGGTCCTCGGTGGCCAGACCCTTCCCGAAGGGCATCCGCAGAGTGGCCGCCGCGCGTTGGCTGATTGGATTACCGATTCGAAAAACCCGCTCACAGCTCGCGTGATGGTGAACCGCATCTGGCACTATCACTTCGGTCGGGGTTTGGTGCGCACGACCAGCGACTTCGGCCTTCGCGGTGAAGCACCAACGCATCCCGAACTGCTCGACTATCTGGCCCGTTCCTTGATGGAACACGGCTGGAGCGTGAAAGCGATGCATCGATTGATCATGCGGAGCGCGGCGTACCGGCGTAGTTCGGAGTCGATTGCTGCCAACGAGGCGTCCGACCCCGAGAATTTATTGCTTCACCGGGCAGGACGCCGTCGCCTGAGTGCCGAAGAGTTCCGCGATGCGGTTTTGGCGATCAGTGGTCAGCTTGATCGTGTGCCTGCGGGCGCCCATCCGTTTCCACATAAGCGTACTTTTCACTATCGGCAGCACGAACCGTTTCAGGAATCCTATGCGACGAACAAGCGGAGCGTTTATCTGCTGCAGTCGCGCCTGCGTAAAATTCCCTTTATTGATCTGTTCGACGGACCGGATGGCAATCTGCCTTTTTCCGAACGCCGCAGTACCAGCACACCGCTGCAGGCGCTCTATCTGATGAACGCCCCATTCATCCACGAGCAGAGCCGCGCGGTCGCCGAAAGATTAATTCGCGAGACTGAAAGTGACCAGGCGGGTATCGATTGGGCATATCAGTTGCTTTTTGGGCGTCCTGCCGAGGCGGAAGAGCTTAACGCGAGCCAAAAATTTCTTGAAAAAGCGAGTCAGGCAGTCGTTTCTGCCGAAGAAATAGACAGCGAGTCGCATCCCAAGCGTGATGCCTGGGCGGCCTGCGTGCGGAGCATGTTTGCCAGTAATGCCTTTTTATATATCGACTAGTAGTGAGACTGGGACACCGATGCAACACACCCGACGACAAATGATTCGGTCCCTAGCAGCAGGTGGACTGCTGCTGCCGGGAATGCTCTCGGAACTGCTGGCCGAGCAGGTCAGTGGTGCGAGCGATCCGCTCGCACTCAAAGCATCGCACTTTCCCGCACAGGCCAAGCGCGTGATCTTTCTTTATATGACCGGAGGCGTGTCGCACGTCGACTCGTTCGACCCCAAACCGGAACTGCGTAAGTACCACGATCAAAAGGTCGCCGACCCAGGATTCTGCAAGGGCGCCGATTGGAAGTTCCATCGCTACGGCGAGAGTGGGATGGAGATCAGCCAGCTCTTTCCCCAGATGGGAAGTATCGCCGATCGGATCGGTTTGATCCGTTCAATGTGGACCGACAACGGCGATCACTTCGGCGCGTCGATTGCCATCCACACCGGATCGAGTAATTTCAACCGACCGAGCATGGGTTCGTGGGTCAGTTATGGGTTGGGCAGTGAGAACCGCAACCTGCCGTCGTTTATGGTGATCTCACCAGGCTTGCCCTACGGGGGTGGCCAGGTTTGGGGCTCAGATTTTCTGCCGGTGATGCATCAGGGAACGCGATTGCGGCCCATCGAGCAGCCAATTCCCAACATGCGGCCACTCACCACAGGTCAGTTGCAGCAGACGGAACTCGATATGCTCGGGTATCTGAACCGTCAGCATCTGACGGGGCGGGAAACCGATCCCAACCTCTCGGCCCGCATCCAATCGTTCGAGACTGCCTTTGGGATGCAGACCGCGGCACCCGAAGTGTTTGATCTTTCGGGCGAAACCGCTGAGACGCATGCGCTCTATGGTCTGGAGCCGGGTACCCGCGACTCGTTTTCCTGGCAGTGCCTGGTGGCACGGCGACTTGCCGAACGTGACGTACGATTCATTGAATTGATTGACACCGATTCCGATTCGGGAAGCAACTGGGATACGCACGGAAAAATGGCGCGATACAACAAGCTGGCCCGCAATGTCGATCAGCCAGTTGCCGCATTGGTAAAAGATCTGGATCGACGGGGCATGCTCGAAGATACGCTCGTCGTTTGGACCACAGAGTTTGGGCGCAATCCCTTTGCGATAAATAAAGGTTCGCTCGGACGTGGACATCACCCCCACGCTTTCAGTACCTGGATGGCCGGAGGTGGGATCCGCGGAGGAACAATCTATGGCAAGACCGATCAGTGGGGTCAGCATGTGGTCGAAGATAAGGTCACGGTGCACGATCTACATGCGACGATTCTGCATCAACTCGGCATCGATCACAAACGACTCACCTATCGACACGGCGGACGCGATTACCGTCTGACTGATGTGCACGGTCGCGTGGTTCACAAGCTTTTGGGGTAAATTTCTAATAGATCAAAATAGTTGATCATCCTGTACTTTCTATATGCTATACAGAGTTTTCGTAGATGGGGGTACTGAATGTCGAGCGTAGACCGAGGGCTCTTCTGCGCTGCCATACCCTTCGACTTTTTTCTCGAAGTAAAATTTGACGTGGGTACCCAGAAGAGCAGGGAAAAAAATAATGGAGCTTTCCATCGATCCGAAGATCTGCTTCATTTTGGGTGTCAGTCAAAGAAGTGGCACTAACTTTTTATATCGGGTTCTTAATTTACATCCGCATTGCGCGGGGCCAGGGCCTATCTGGGAGGATTGCTTTCTATATCACTCAGAAACTCTAGCTGCATTTACGGAGGGCATGTATAAGCAGTGGGATTCTACTTGGGAGGTTGAAGAAAAGCTCGGCGGATCGCCACTTTTATTGCGGTGCTTAGGAGGAGCCATCGAAAACTTTCTACGCCGACAACTTTCGCCCAGAGGTGAAAAGATCACCGAATCGCAGGGACGAAGTAAGCCAAATCAAATAAAAGTTTTGTTGACAAAAACTCCCACTGCCCTTGGCCTGCATCACTTTTGGGATTTATTTCCAGATGCCAAACTGATTCTTCTGGTCAGAGACGGAAGAGCTGTTGTTGAATCAATGACCGTTTCTTTTGGGGCAAGCTCTGAGGACGCAATGCGAACGTGGCGCGATAATGCAAAACGGATCCACGCCTTTAGGAGTGAGCATGAAAATAAGACGAATAAATTTCTGGTGCTGAAAT